>DJFN01000243.1 GCA_002432085.1 Flavobacteriales bacterium UBA5871 | reverse complement strand
ACTTCGGGCTGCAGGACTTCATTTATCGGTCCGGCCTGTACCAGTCGGTTGTTGAGCAGCACGACATGATCGAACCACGCTGCAACCGTCGACAGATCGTGATGAACGATCACGATGGTTTTGCCTGCATTGCGGAGATCGCGGAGCACGGTCAGAATCGCTTCCTGCGAGGCCATGTCGACACCTACGAAGGGTTNNCTGTTGCTGTCCGCCGGAAAGCTGCCCGATCTGCCGGTGGCGAAATTCTGTAAGCTTGACCTGTTTTAAGGCGTCATCGATGAGTGTTTTATCGTTTGATGAAAGCTTGTGCCACCATTTTTTTGGGTTCAGTCGTCCCATCGAAACAATGTCGTAAACCGAAGCCGGAAAATCCCAGTCGACTGATTCGCGCTGCGGCACATAGGCAATTTCATCACGGATTTCTTTCAGCGGTTTTCCCAGGAAAGTTACTGTTCCCTGCAAGGAAGGAATCAGTCCTAAAATAGCTTTCAGAAACGTCGTTTTTCCAGAACCGTTCGGACCGATAATACCGGTGATTTCTCCGCACGGAATTGTTGTGGAAAGTGTATCGAGGACGATTTGCGTGTGGTAAGCCACCTGCAGGTTTTGAACGTCTATGCAAGTTGTTTTCATCATTTTAATCCCTGTACGATGGTGGTAACATTGTGTCGAAGCATGGAACTATAAGTGCCGCCCGAGCCGTTCGGATCGCCCAGTGCATCGGAGTAAAGCGTTCCGCCGATTTTCACACGATGTCCTTTTCGGGAACACGATTCGATGACCGTACGAATGGCTTTCGGACTTACGGAATGTTCTACAAACAACGCTTTGACTTTATTTTCGGTAATGAAGAAAACGAGGTCGATCACGTCACGAACGCCCGGTTCCTGTGTGGTGGAAATACCTTGCAGCGCTTTCACTTTTACATCGAACGAGCGCCCGAAATAATGGAACGCATCGTGTGACGTGATGAGGACGCGCTGATCTGCCGGAATTGTCGCAAGCTGTTGTTTGAGCTGCATTTGCTGAGCAAGAACATCTGCTTTAAAACGGTTGAAATTGGCTGTAAACGCACCCGCATGTTTCGGATATTTTTTGCAAAGCTGTTCGACAATGCCTTCGAGACCTTCGAGCCAGATTTTTGTGTCGAACCAGATATGCGGATCGAACGTTCCGGCTGACGGATCGGCAAGAATAAGCTCGTTTTTCGGAATGGAAGCAGAAACAGCCAGTACGGTTTTTCGTTTGCCAAGCTGTTCGAACAATTCGACCATTTTGCCTTCGAGGTGAAGTCCGTTGTAGATCACCACCGTTGCGTTGTTGAGCAAGGCTATATCGGATGGTCGCGGATTGTAGGCATGCGGATCGATTCCCGGTCCCATGAGCGAAGTGACTTCTATGGAATCGCCCACGATCTGTTGAATGCAATCGCGGATGATGGAAGTGGAACACACGATCTTCGGAGTATCCGTTTCGGTTTCCTTTTTCACCCGGCATCCTGCGATTCCGGCCATCAGTGCGAGCAACAACAGCAAGTGTTTCATGACGTCGGCTGGATGAAGATTTTAGCGGCGAGCAAATGCGAAAATTGTGTCGTACGGCCGTCGATAATGACCACAAGTGAGCCATCGAACGATAATTTGTCGGCGATTTCAATTTCAGAACCGAGCTTCAGCTCGATGCGATTCAGATACTGAAGAAATTCCGGTGAGCCGTCTTCAACGCCCATCACGATACCTTTCGTACCGATTTCACAGGAAGAAAGCGAGCTGCGAGCCGGAATGTTCTCAAATTTTCCTTCCCGATTCGGGATGGGATCGCCGTGTGGGTCCACTTTGGGAAAACCGAGGAATTCTTCCAAGCGATTGATCAGCTGAGCCGACTGGATGTGCTCGAGCTGCTCGGCGATTTCGTGTACTTCATCCCAGCCGAATTGCAGCTTATCAACGAGAAAAACTTCCCACAAACGGTGTTTACGAACGATCGAGATCGCGACATTCCGACCGGTTTCTGTAAGTGTGCAGCCCTGGTATTTGGTGTAAGTCAGCAATTCCTTCTCGGCCAGCTTTTTCAGCATATCGGTTACGGAAGATGCCTTTGTCGACATGCGTTCCGCCAATAAATTGGTGGAAATGGAGTCGTCGGACGAGCCCGAAAGCGCAAAAATAGCCTTGATATAATTTTCCTCACTTTGGGTCAGATGGTACTGAGAACGCGGCATACACAATTGTTACGGGTCAAATATAAAACATTTTTTAGACAAGTCTAAATTTTATCTGAAAAAGACCTTTCGAACGTTCTTGCGGATCAGTTTAAAATCGCTAATTTTGCGCCTGTCTGCCGACAAAGGCAGGGCGAATTAATCCAAATAAGAGTACGACAATGTCAGGTAACAGAACTTTCACCATGTTGAAGCCGGATGCGATCGAGAACGGTCACACAGGCAAAATTATTGATATGATCATCCAGGCGGGTTTCCAGATCAAAGCGATGAAATACACGCGTTTGTCTGAAGATCAGGCGAAAAAATTCTACGAAGTACACGCTGAGCGCCCGTTCTATGGTGAACTGGTTGAGTACATGACATCCGGTCCTATCGTTGCTGCGATTCTCGAGAAAGACAACGCAGTTGAGGACTTCCGCAAACTGATCGGCGCTACTGATCCCGCTGAAGCTGCTGAAGGAACAATCCGTAAGTACTACGCCGAGTCGAAAGGCCGCAATGCTGTTCACGGATCTGATTCCGATGAGAACGCTGCGATCGAAGGAAAATTCCACTTCAACGATTCCGAGATTTTCTAATTTTTAGAAGAACTATATAGAAACCCCGGAGCAGTCATCCTGACACTCCGGGGTTTTGTTTTAAAACGGTTAGCCGCAATATTCCTAATAATTAGTTCCGATAACCAATCAGCGATCGTTCCTGATCGGGTTTTTGCATGAACTCGCGCAGATATTCAAAAATCAGCTGAATTTGTTCGTCCTGCGTACCGACTTTCCGTTCCAGTTCGTCTACTTTAATCAGCAAATCCTGGTGCGTCAGCAGGAATTCGCGCATCTTATGAAAGATCCGGATGATGCGAATATTGACCTGGATCGCAATAGGACTGCTGAGCACGCTCGACAGCATGGAAACGCCTTGTTCCGTAAAGGCCATCGGGGCATAACGTGTTCCTCCCCAACTTGAGGTACCAAATTGGCACCTCAAGTTTTCGACTTCCTCCGGCGTCAATTCAAACATGAAATCTTCAGGAAAACGTTCTATATTTCGTTTAACCTGTCTCTTTAGATGTTTGGTCTCAACCCGGTAAAGTGCGGCCAGGTCCGCATCCAGCAGGATTTTTTGTCCGCGGATGAGGTAAATTTTGCTGACGATCGCTTCATTCGGGATCGCGGGATATGGTTGTTCTGTCATCAGATAAAGTGTTTCGTGATTAACCGGCCCATGACTCGCGGTCGAGGCTGCGGAGCTGAATGGCTTCTGATAAATGGGCGGATTGAATGTTTTCGGAGCGGTCCATATCGGCGATCGTTCGGGCGACTTTTAAAATGCGATCGTAAGCCCGGGCTGATAACCCAAGTCGGTCCATGGCCATTTTCAGCAGGTTTTTGCCGGTTTCGTCGATATTGCAGAATCGCTCCAGGTCTCTGCGCTCCATTTGAGCATTAGAATGGACACCATTGTGTTCTTTAAAGCGATCAAGCTGCCGCAATCGCGTTTGAATGACACGATTGCGGATTTCCATGCTTCCTTCGGCCGGCAGGTCATAAGCCAGATCGTTGAACGAAACCGGCGTTACTTCCACATGCAGATCGATACGGTCCATCAGCGGTCCGGAAATCCGGTTGAGGTATTTCTGAACGACACCCGGTCCGCAAACGCAGTCCTTTTCCGGATGATTGTAATAGCCGCACGGACACGGATTCATCGCCGCGACAAGCATTATTCCGGCGGGATAATCGACGGTGAAACGCGCCCGGGCGATGCTCACGACGCGATCTTCCAAAGGCTGCCGCATGACTTCCAGNNGTCGAGGAACAGCACGCCGTTGTGAGCAAGTGAAATTTCTCCGGGTTGCGGATAACTTCCACCACCAACCAATGCTACATCCGAAATCGTGTGATGTGGTTTACGAAACGGACGCTGCGTGATCAAACCGGTGTTTTGCGCCATTCTGCCGGCGACCGAATGAATACGCGTGGTTTCGAGCGCTTCCTCAATGCTCATCGGTGGAAGAATAGTGGGCAACCGTTTCGCAAGCATGGATTTCCCGGCACCGGGCGGACCGATCAGGATCACATTGTGCCCACCGGAGGCGGCAATTTCGAAAGCGCGTTTTACGGTTAATTGTCCTTTGACATCGCGAAAATCGACATCGGAATTTGCGCCCTGACCAAACGCTTCGGTAATCGGACACGACTCAGGCTCGAATTGCCGCGTTCCCTCCATAAAACCGACTACGTCGGCAAGCGATTCCAATCCGTAGACTGAAATTCCGTCGACAATGGCCGCTTCAGCAGCGTTTTTTGCAGGCAGGATCAATCCGTAGAATCCTTCTTTTTTCGCTTGCATTGCGATAGGCAGAACTCCGCGAACGGGTTGCAGACTGCCATCAAGAGATAACTCACCGACAAGTACGAAACGATCGAGCTTTTCTGCCGGAATCTGTCCGCTGGCGGCGAGAATACCGATCGCAATGGCTAAATCGAACGTCGATCCTTCCTTGCGGATATCGGCCGGAGCCATATTGACCGTGATTTCTTTTCCCGGATAATTGAGCTGGTTGTTTTTGAGTGCCGCTTTAATGCGCTGCTGACTTTCGCGAACGGCGTTATCGGGCAAACCGACAAGACTAAAATTAACGCCGATGGCGATATTCACTTCGATTGTGATCGTGGTTGCGTCGATGCCAAAAACGGCGCTTCCAAAGGTTTTGACAAGCATTTTTTTCCTGTTTTTCTATTTAAGTTAAACAGAAAGATGATTTGAAACAACAGTTTTGATTAAAAAATAAACGGTATTTCGATTAAAAAATAATCTTTACGATCCGTATTTTTTGATCAGCTTGCCATTCTGATCGTAGCGTGAATAAGCGCCGACCTGTTCGCCGTTTTCGAAATTCATGATCGTTTTCAGCTTGCCGTTCGGATGATATTCCCGGTATTCGCCGTGTAGAACGGAATGATTCATGAGACCTTCTAGCTCGCTGGCTTCCTGATCTGTAAAATTTCCCGCAATGACCAGCTCGCCACCGGCGATCATTTCGTTGACAATCGGTGCGGAAAGAACGAGATCGTTGATAACAATGGCCAGCGGTTTGCCGACGTTATCGGAAGTCAGACGAGCGAATTTCCCTTTCCCTTTTTTCGTCAGCGTAACGTTCAGCGTAATTTGCGCCGACTGTTCGTCGCGGGTTTTCTCGACTATAGCAATATCCTTATTAGTTACCGTAAAATCCTTATTCGCGCTCCGTTTCAGGGCATGAAGCATGTAAACCTGGTCATTCCCCATATTCTCGGGTGTGTATGACCATGCGAACTGGATGTTTTTCATGAATTCCGAAGACGATTCCCGCTCAAGAATTTCCTCGATGCGTCGTTTATTCTCAGGTGTTGCATAACCGATGCAATTTGATACATAGCCGTTCATGTTCTTGAGAAGCGGTAAAATTCTCAGTGAATCGAGTACCGAAAAGATTTCATGACTGCCGTAAGTTTCCGATATATGAAACCCCGGACTACGACGTTTTTGCTTGCCATTGGCGTAGTTACCGATCGATTTTACCGTTCCATCGGGATAGTATTCATAGACTTCCAGTCCACCGACCTGCGGCTTGTCTTCGCTGCATCCGAAGAGGAAGAGTAGGGCGATTAGTAGAGTAGAGCAGGCTGTTTTCATAGAAGCTGATTTGATCGTAATGATACGAATAAAAAACGCCTGCCGGAGATCGACAGGCGTTTCAGCTTAAATTCAATTTCTTACTTCAAAGCTGCCAGCGCCGCATCGTAATTCGGCTCATCCTTGATTTCGGGAACGAGCTCTGTGTGTAACACTTTGTGATTTTCGTCCAGCACCACGATCGCGCGGCCGAGCAACCCTTTCAGCGGACCATCCTGCAGCAGCAGACCGTAATCGTTTCCGAAGCTTCCGTCGCGGAAATCGGAAAGGCTTACCACGTTTTCAATGCCTTCCGCTCCGCAGAAACGCTTCTGAGCGAACGGAAGATCACGTGAAATGCACAATACTTTTGTGTTGTCGAGTCCGGAAGCGAGCTTATTGAACTGGCGAACGGACGCCGCACACGTTCCCGTATCGACGCTCGGGAAAATATTCAGGATGAGACGCGAGCCGGAAAAATCGCCCAGCGAAGCCATGCCGAGATCGGGTTTTACAAGGTTGAAATCTGTTGCTTTGCTTCCTTTTTCGGGCAAATCTCCGTTGGTGTGCACGATGTTGCCGCCTAATGTTACTGATGCCATAATTTCTGTTTTGAAAACTTAAATGTACGAAAAATGGACTTCGGGACTTCAGGATTTCAGGAGATCAAGACTTCAGGATTTCAAGACCGTCCGCTACGGCGGACTTAAGGATAGTGAGACGTTAAGACATCAGGACTTCAAGATAGAAAGATGGAGACTGTCACACTCCCACTCAAACTCACACTGAGTAAACCCAAGGCCGAAGGCAGTAAATGTGACCGAAAAAGGATGAGCGAAGACTAGAAACTTTTCAAAAAAAAACAAATCGCATAGGGGGAAACATTCCGCCGGTTGTCCAAGAGTAAAAGATGTAACTTTGCCCGGAGGAAAAACCATCCGGGTGGAACAAGAACAACTGATAGCGCAATTCGTGGCAGGTGATTTAAACACATTCGAGATGGTATTCCGTGATTATTATAAACCGCTGGTCCGGTATGGAACGACGTTCCTGAAAGATTCAGATGAAGCAGAAGACGTCGTGCAGCAGGTCTTCGTATCCATGTGGGAAAAACGTTCCCAGCAGGATATTCATACGTCCGTGAGGGCGCTGCTGTACAAGGCCGTGCACAACGCCTGCCTCAACCGAATCAAGCACCGGAAGGTGCGCATGGTGTATGCGGAAGAGCTCAAAGCCACGCAGGAACAGGCATCGCAGGTCGATCTGGTGCAGGCGAACGAGCTGGATGAAAAAATCCAGCTGGCTGTAGCGAATATGCCGGAACAATGTGCGAAAATCTTTAAGATGAGCCGTTTCGAGCAGCTTCGCTACCAGGAAATCGCCGACCAGCTCGGACTTTCCATCAAGACAATCGAAAATCAAATGGGCAAAGCGCTGCGCATCATTCGCGAAGAGCTGAAAGATTACCTGCCGCTGCTCATCCTCTTTTTAATCCGGGAATTATGAAAACAGTACACGACATCGATGCGCTGATCAGCAAATTCCTTTCCGGTGAAGCAACGCCGGAAGAAGCCATGCTCCTGGAAGATTGGATAGCGGAATCGCCCGAAAACGAAGCTTATTTTGAAAGCAGCGCACAGCTGTTCGGCAATCTGTACGATCCTGTTTCGACAGATGAAGCCTGGAACGCCGTTCGACCGCAATTACAACAGACGCCGGTTCGCCAGATGTATACCATGTGGATGCGGATCGCGGCAACCGTTGTCGTATTATTGACCGTCGGCGGAGTCTGGCTCTGGATGCAGCCGGGAGCGGAATCTTCTGAAATTTTCACTGCCGGAAATGCGAAAAAGCACGTCAACCTGAAAGACGGAACCGCCATGACGATNNACAGTGATCAGCTGCCGTTCATCATCGACGCCGGTCCGATCCATATCAAAGACCTCGGAACGAAGTTCGACGTGAAAGCCACCAACGACACGATTTACGTTCGCGTAGATGAAGGCGTGGTGATGATCTACGACAACAAAGGCAAGAAAATTACGCTGAACGCGAATGAAAGTGCGCATTACGTGATCGCAACCGGTGAACTTGAGCTGGAAGTCATTACAAACGATATCAGACCGCTGGCAAAAACCATTATCCTCGACAATCAACGACTCGAGGATGTGGTGAAGCTGCTGAACAAGACTTACAAGGCGACTATTCGCATTGAAGATCCGGCCGTTTACGATTGCCGCATCACGACGGAATTTTACGACGAAGATCTCGATATGGCACTCCTGGTGATTTCCGAAACACTGGGACTGACCATTCAGAAAGAAGGTGAAACGTATCTGCTAAAAGGAAAATCATGTACACAATAATCCGCATTACCGCTTTAATGATCGGTTGCGTTTTGTTGTCGTTGTCTTCCTTCGGACAGCAAACGCCTTACCTGGAAAAAAAGGTAACGATCCGTCAGTCGACACTGACGTATTCCGCATTGTTCCGCCAGCTTTCGAATCAGACCGGCGTGGTGTTTTCCTACACGCGTTTCGACGATTCCCGGAAAGTAACGGTGAGCTACGAGCAAAAGACGCTGCGCAGCATATTGAACGAGCTGTTCGACGGCGGAACCTGCAGCTATAAGCTGAAAGGACGCTACATCATTCTGACGTGCAAAACGCCTGAAAAACCGAAATCGGACGCACCGACCGATGTCGTGGTGAACGGTTTTATCTATAGTGCCGATGACTCGACGCAGGTGGCCGAATCGAGTGTTTATTTGCGTCAGAATCGTCAATCAACCGTCACCGACGACAAAGGGTATTTCAGCATGTCGTTCCCGAAAACGTCGGATGTGTTATCGATTTCCGTTGCGAAGGAAGAATACGAAGACACCACGATCGTGATCCTGTCGAAACAGCGGAATTCCGTTGTGATCTACCTCCAGCCGAAGGAAGCGGAAGTAGACATCGTGCTCAGTGATTCGATCACGATTTCCATGCCAATGGACACGACGTTGAGCAAGCTGGCCGACACATTGGATGAGGTTGGTCGTTTCTGGGACCGTTTCCGGAAACAGCGCGTCAACCTGCGAAACATCATCGGTGATACGATCTTCAACAACGTTTCGATTTCCTTCGTTCCACCGTTGAGCACGAACCGTTTGCTGGCATTGAATACGGTAAACCGCGTTTCGTTCAACATTCTCGTCGGCTATTCGCAAGGTGTGGAAGGATTCGAATTAGGCGGCCTGGTGAACCTCGATTACGGCGACGTGAAATACTTCCAGCTGGGCGGATTGGCCAATCTCGTTTCGGGCGATGTAACCGGCGTTCAGGTCGGCGGTCTGACGAACATTACCACCGGTCGCGTTTATGGATTCCAACTGGGTGGGATATACAATCAAACGCCCGGTTTCTATGGTATGCAGCTGGGCGGAATCGCCAACACGGTCTGGAAACCTTCTTACGGAATGCAGCTCGCCGGAATCGCCAACACGGCCGATACGCTGTACGGCTCCCAAATCGCGGGAATCGTTAACAATGCAAAAGCCGTCTACGGTTTTCAGCTCGCCGGACTGGTCAATCGCGCCGGAGACGTTTACGGTTCGCAAGTCGGATTCGTCAACATCTCGCGCAACATTACCGGTGTGCCGTTCGGTTTCTTCAACTACGTTCACAATGGCTATCACAAGCTCGAGCTGGCGGTCGATGAAAACAAATTCGGAACATTCAGCTTCCGCACGGGCGTGAATGCGTTCCACAACATTTTCATGGCCGGAATTCAGTTCAAGGAAATGGACAGCAGCCCGTTGTGGACATTCGGTTACGGTCTGGGAACATCGTTCCGTTTGACCGACAAATGGTACCTCGGCGCCGATCTGACTACTCAAAACGTTCAAATGGCGAACAGCTCCATCAGCTACAACATGCTGAATAAAGCATTCCTCGGCGTCGAATACCGCGTGGCGAAACGCTTCAATATCGTGGCCGGACCAACGCTGAACTGGTACAATGCGGAAAGCGACGTGACGGAATCGGCCGAAGTCTGGGCGCGTTTCAATCAGCGAACACTGCTCGACGACGACAACGGCTCTTTCGTGAACCGTTTGTGGATTGGCGGAAAAGTGGCGCTGCGGTTCTTGTAATTACGATTGATTCACCACAAAGGAGCAAAGATCTTTACGCATTTTCCCCAAAAGGGAGCAAAGGCGTATGGTTGTGTAACTCAGAAAGAAGTACTATATTCAATAGAAACACTTCTGATGATTACACAATATTCGCTGAATGAGCTCACGTATGAAATTAACGCCGCCGCAATTGAAGTTCACAGATTTTTAGGACCAGGATTGTTAGAAAGCATGTATCAAAAATGTCTACAACGTGAACTGCAGTTAAGAGGAATAAACTATCATTCTGAATTGATTATTCCGTTAAACTATAAAGATATGAATCTCGATTCGGTCATTCGCTGCGATTTTCTGATCGAAGATTGCATCGTTATTGAAACCAAATCGGTTGAAACATTGATGTCCATTCACGAAGCACAGCTATTAACTTACATGCAGCAGCTTCAGGTTCCGAAAGGAATCCTGTACAATTTCAATTGTGAAAACCTGCTCAGAAAGGGTCAGAAGACCTTAGTCAATCGTTTGTTTGGACAACTGCCTGCCAATTAAACCGATGTCGCCTTTGCTTCCTCCCGATAACAATCGGGAAACACAGCTAAGCAATTTGCCTTTGCTCCTTTGTGGTGAAAAAAAATAAGAGTGAATAGGGGTAAACATTTCCTGAGTTGTCCTATCAGCAGAAACAAAAACACAACGTCATGAAAATCGCAAAAATGATCCTTCCTGTTGCATTGTTATTCGTAGTGCTGACAGGCTGCAAGAAACACATTTTCAACTCCATCAAAGGAAAAGGGTCTACTGTCACCGAAACCCGTCAGCTGACAGGATTCAATAAAGTACGCCTGGAAATCGATGCGGAAATCATTTACGTACAGGACGCCAATTATTACGTCGAAATTTCGGCTCAGCAAAACGTGCTGGAAGTTATCGAAACGGAGATCAGTGCAGGCGAGCTCGAGATCGATTTCGACAAATGGGTTCGCAAGCACAATCCGATCACCATTACGATCCACGCACCTGATATGCGCGGTTTGCATTTGAGCGGAAGTGGAAACATCAGCGTTCCGGGAACTTTGACAACGAATTCGCTTGATATTAAAGTCAGCGGATCCGGAAATATTGCCATCGATTCCCTGGTGTGTGAAGAGCTGGAAGTGAACATCAGCGGCTCGGGCGATATTACCGTTAGCGGCGGTTCGGTGAACAACAAAAAAGCAACCATCAGCGGCTCAGGCAATATCAATATGGTCGATCTTCAGTCGAACAACGCGGCTTGCAAGATCAGCGGCTCCGGAGATATCACCGTTTGGGTCGAAGAACACCTCGACGCAACGATTTCGGGCAGCGGAAATATCCGTTACAAAGGCTCGGCTACGGTCGATACGCACATCAGCGGTTCCGGAAGCGTGATTCACATCTGATTCATGCCGAAATGCGGAAGGTGATCAGACGGCATCTTCCGCACTGTTAACCACATTCGATTCTTCCAAAACACATTTCAAATGAAAACAGCTTACAAGGATTTTTTAATCCTGCCGCTCTTGCTATGTCTTTTCGCAGCGACAGGATTTGCTCAGACACAGACCATTCGGGGGACGGTGGTCGACAAAATTTCACTGGCGCCGATTTTTGGTGCAGAGGTTTCCATTCCGCTCACCGATTCTACCCGGATTGCAGCAGCTACCGACGAAGAAGGCAATTTTTCCCTGCCGGATGTTCCCGTGGGAAAGCAAACCGTTCAGGTGAGCTACGACGGCTACAAGGAACAAACGCTGCAAAACCTCACGGTGAATGCCGGAAAAGAGCTCGTGTTGACGATTCAGCTCGAAGAAGAAAGCACCACGCTCGATGAATTCGTGGTGAAAGCCAAAGTGGAAAAAGGCAAGCCGCTGAACGATATGTCGACGGTGAGCACGCGTACCTTTTCCGTAGAGGAAACGCAGAAATTCGCAGCAGCAGTGAACGATCCGGCGCGTATGGCGACCTCATTTGCCGGTGTTGTCGTGGCGGGCGACGGAAACAACCACATCTCGATCCGCGGGAACTCGCCAAACGGGCTGCTCTGGCGGATGGAAGGTGTCGAAATTCCGAACCCGAATCACTTTTCGAACGTGGGAACTTCTGGCGGCGGGATTTCCATTCTCAGCGCCCAGTTGCTCAGCAATTCCGATTTTTCGACCGGAGCTTTTGCAGCGGAATACGGAAATGCGCTTTCGGGCGTGTTCGACCTGAAGCTGCGTAAGGGGAACAACGAAAAACGCGAATACACCGTTCAGGCTGGCATTCTCGGCGTCGATGTGGCGACGGAAGGTCCGTTCAAAAAAGGCTACGACGGCTCATACCTGGTCAATTACCGCTATTCGACGCTGAACGTTCTGGGCAAAATCGGCGTTCCGATCGGTGATGCGAATACGAACTTCCAGGACCTGTCTTTTAATGTGTCGCTGCCGGCGGGTCGTGCGGGGAAATTCAGCGTATTCGGTTTCGGCGGATTGAGCTACCAGACCACGGAAGCGGAAAAAGACACTGCGCGCTGGACCGAGGATTATTTCTATCAGCTGAACACCAATTTCTATGCGAATACGGGTGCTGTCGGACTGACGCATTTGCTGCGCTTCGGCAATCGTTCCTATCTGAAAACCGCGCTCGTCTTTTCGGGAACGGAAAACGGCTACAAAGAAGATGAATTGCAACCCGATTTCACTTCGCTTGTGCGCAATTACGAGCAGCGTTTTCTTCAGAATAAAGTAACGCTTTCGACTAATTACACGATGAAGATCAACGCTAGAAATAGCATCCGCTCGGGTTTTATTCTCAACCGTCTTGGGTATAAACTGGGACAGAGCTACAATGATTCGACGGGTGTTTTCGTCACGGAAATCAATCAGAGTGGGACGACTGAAACCGCGCAGGCGTTTTTCCAATGGAGCTGCAAGCTCACACCGAAATGGACGACCAACGTCGGACTGCATTATTTTCACCTGTTCCTCAACAATTCACAATCCGTTGAGCCGCGTGCTTCCGTGCAATACGATCTCACGACGAAACATCATTTTACGCTCGGCTACGGTTTGCACAGCCAATTGCAGCCGCTCGGTGTTTATTTCGTTGAACAGCAAGTCGACGGAAGAACTGTTTTGCCGAATCGCGACCTCGAATTGAGCAAAGCGCACCATTTGGTTGCCGGCTACGATTTCAACTTCAATGACCACGCGCATGTGAAAATCGAAGGCTATTACCAGCATCTGTTCAACGTGCCCATCAGCACCGACAGTTCGAATACGTATTCCATTTTGAACCTCATGGATGGTTTTCCGGCCGAAGAGCTCACCAATAAAGGATTGGGGCGTAATTACGGTGTCGAGCTGACCTACGAGCGCTTTTTGTTCAGGAACCTCTATTACCTGTTGTCGGCTTCGGTCTACGAATCGAACTACCAGGCTGCCGATGGAAACTGGTACGACACACGTTTCAATACGAATTATTCGACCACGCTCACGCTCGGAAAAGAGTGGAACCTGAACAGCAAAAAAGACAAAAACCGCGTGCTCGGCGCGAACATCAAATCGGTCTTCGTAGGAGGTTTCCGCTACACGCCGATCGATCGCGATGCGTCCATTGCTACAGGCGAAACCGAGTTTAAAACAGACGAAACGTATGCTGTACAAATGCCGGCGTATTACCGACTCGACATTCGTGTGAGCCTGAAACGCAATTACAAGCGACTCACGACGACACTGGCGCTCGATCTGCAGAACGCGACGAACCGCAAGAATGTCGGCGGACAGTATTTCGACGATAAAACCGGTGAAGTGCAGTATTGGTACCAGACACCGTTAATTCCGGTGCTGAGCTATCGTTTGGAGTTTTAAAAGATTGGAATTAGGAAATTAGCAATATTACTAACCGTCACGTAATATTACGTTGCGGTTAGTAATATTACTCAGTAAAAAAATCAGTTTCCCCACAAAAAAACGCTCACTTCCTTCAGCTCGTTGCCTTTGGCATAATACCGCAGCGAATGCGCTTTTCCCAATGAAGTTTTATCGACAAGCCTTAGATTAACGCCTTTTTCCTTGAAATACTGTTGCAATTTGACAGCCGCGTTTCGGTGATTACAGCCAAGCGATGTGTTGCCATAGCTTTCCGTTCCGGGACCAAACCAGCCGACTTTCGGATCTTTCTTTCGCAGCACGAAATCCTTTTCGTTGTAGACAACCATGATGCGGTAATTCTCAACGAACGGCTGGCTTTCGACCGTAAAACCATTGTGATTCCCGTAATGATCGAATAAGAGATTGCTGCTCATCGCCGGAGCAATAAGGCATAAACGAACATCGCGCTGGGCCGGAGTCGGGCTGTTGGATTCGTCGAAGTTGAACAAAGCTGCCGTTGCGACCACTGCGCCGAGACTGTGTGCCACGATCTGCAAGCGATTCGTTTTCGTTCCATTCAAAAAAGGACGCAATCCTTTGCCGACAGCATGGGCATTGATTCCCGCCTGTTCGAACAGCAAAAACAGCTCTTTGTTTTTGGCGCGTCTGGTCGAAAAGCAGCAATCGTACATGCCGTCCCAGTAAACCTCGATCTCCAACGGATCCGAAGCTCGCGGATAACTGGCAAGATTCGTTTTCAGCAGTCCGAATTCTTCGCGGGAAGTCACGTCGCCGTTTTGCTGCAGATACGATTTCCGGAAGCCGTGAATGTAATAAGCGATGGCTTCGTAGCCATTTTCCAGCTGTTTATTGATCTGACGAATTTGCTCAGCCGTAATGGAATCGCGCAATCTGTAAATGGTCTCGCTGTCGATCTTTTCGGGAAAGAGCTGGTACTTCGCCGAAAGCGTAATAAACGCCTCTGGGTTTTGCATAAACCACGCGAAAAGCGAGCCGCCGGCTTTTTTCATCGTCGAATCGGGAATGTACAGATCGGGATAAGGAAATCCCGTTCGATCAAAATACAAGGCGATGCGGGTCGAATCGGTTGTTCGCTCCCCGTAAAAGACGTTCTGGGCGTTCGCTGAAACGCTTACCAGGAGAAAACAAACGGCAAAAAACAATCGCATTATTCAGGGTTTGGTCGCCCGCGTCATTTCGCGTTTTCCGGGAGGACCGGGCAATGCTTCCACCAAAAAGCCTGCCGTTTTGAGATCGCGTTTGACCTGTCCTTTGGCGCAGTAGGTCACGAGCACGCCGCCCGGGGCCATCCATTCGTACAGGCGCTGAAAGATTTCCAGTGTCCACAATTCCGGCTGCACGCGCGGACCGAATGCGTCGTAATAAACCAGATCGACCGAGCCCGGCTGTAGACGCGCATCTTCGATCACGCATTGCTGTTTTTCGAGTACGAAATGCTCGGAAAGTCCGCTTGGCTGCTCCCACGGAGCATCGTGCATGGCGTTGTAAATATCGTTGGCGGTTGGATCGTTCGAAAAAGAGCTGTAGTCCATCGCCGCGATTTCTTCAGCGGAAGGCGGAAACGCTTCGATACCGATATAATGAATATACTGCTGCCGTTTCTCTGCCGAAAAGTAGGTGAGCAGCGCATTCAAGCCCGTTCCGAAACCCATTTCAAGAACCGTCAGGTAATCCGCGGTTTGCTGATTAAGCCCGTTCGAAATGAACACATGCTGAGCTTCCTGCAACGCGCCATGGGAAGAATGGTAATGCTCGTCCCATTCGGGAATATAAATCGTACGCGAGCCGTCGGCGGTAATGATGATCTGNNTAGAAGTTGGAAGTTTTGAAGTTGGAAGTTAGAAGTTTCTGGGGGTGAATGACTAGCTGCAGTTAATGTAGAAAGCATGTCTCCTCACTGTCTCGTACAATTGATTGATAATTAACTCCAATTTACGATTTGTCTCCCCATTGTCTTCTTACGATAGCAAACTTCCAACTAATAACTCATCAACTAAAAAACTCTACAACTCACCAACTCTCCGCCACAACTCGCCGAAAAACACTCACGTCTTTTTAAAGAATCTCTACTTTTGCACCATGACTACTCAACAATTTTCCAAAAGCGCACTCATTTTTGTCCTCGTAACGATCTGTATCGACTCGATCGGTCTGGGAATCATCATTCCATCGTTGCCTTCTTTGATCGCCGATGCTTCGCACATGAGCATCCAGGCTTCGTCGAAATATTCGGGGATGGTTTTGTCGACTTACGCCCTGATGCAGTTCGTGTTTTCGCCGTTGATCGGAAACCTGAGCGACCGTTACGGCCGTAAGCCTATCATCCTGATGTCGCTGCTTGGATTAGGAATTGATTATGTATTCATGTACTTCGCGCCGGACCTGTTCTGGCTGGTGATCGGTCGGGCAATCTCGGGAATGTTCGGAGCGAGCTTCACCACGGCTGCGGCGTATATCGCGGATATTTCCAACGACGATAACCGCGCTCAGAATTTCGGAATGATCGGTGCTGCGTTCGGTGTCGGCTTCATTCTCGGACCTGCGATCGGCGGATTGATCTCCGATTGGGGCATTCGTGCACCGTTTCTCGTAGCGGCTTTCTTCTCGCTGGCAAATTTCGTCTACGGCTTGCTGTTCCTGAAAGAATCGCTGCCGGTTGATCAGCGCCGTAAATTCGAATGGAAACGCGCCAACCCAATCGGAGCGCTTATTCAGATCCAGCGTTTCGCGAAAAACAAATACCTTTTCCTGGTGACTTTCCTCATCCTGATGGCGAACATGGCGGTGCATTCCGTTTGGAGCTATTACACGATGTCGCGCTTCGGCTGGACGCAAAAAGATGTCGGGATCTCGCTGGCTGTCGTCGGTGTGTGCTTCGGAGCCGTTCAGGCCGGACTTTCAGGCCTGATCGTGAAAAAGCTCGGCGAAAAAGGCGCTGCAACCCTGGGAATGATTACGCTCATTATCGTAACGGCTGGAATCGGTTTGCTGCCTTATGGCTGGATGATGTACGCAATTATTCTGCCTTATGCTTTTGCCGGAATTGTTGATCCGAGCATCCGTTCCATCGTTTCCGGACAAACGGCCCGCAACGAACAAGGCGAATTGCAGGGCATTTTCACCAGCTTGATGAGCCTTGCCGAAATCATCGGACCTGTCCTGATGATGTGGATCTTCTACAAATCCACGCCGTATGCGGAAGAACAACCGGTTTATTACGGCATTCCGTTCTTTGCCGGAGCATTTATCGCCCTGATCGGTTTCTTCGTCTTGCGCTGGGTGTTCAGTAACAAACGACAGTTCAATGAAGTACTGGATGAGGATCTTCAAGATGTTCAGGATGAGACGGAAGGTGTGCTCTTAACAGAGAAAGTTAATAACGAAGAGCATTAAAATTCCTCCCTTGAGGGAGGATAAAGGAGGGTGGCAAATGCGTTCTCGATTAGTCACCTCCCTCAGTCCCTCCTTGAGGAGGGAGGCTGAAATCGTTCAATCTAATATCGAGGTAATTTCATTCACTTTATTAAAAGAAAAATCCCCCGGCAGCTAGAACCCGGGGGATTTCCCATCTTTAACCTACTCCCGAATTATTAACCCGGCTCTTCAGGTCATCAGCACCGCCTCCTCTGCGTCTGTTTGCAGGTACGCTTGCTTTGCCAAACTTGTAGGTGAAGGAAAGCGTGGCCACGCGGGTCTCACGTTTCACATCGAAATACTCAGTGTAGTCCGTAAATGCAACATCTGCGCGGATGCCGTTGGTGAAGAAGATGTCGGTGACATTCAAGCGCACCGTTCCAAGATTGTTGAGGATCTTTTTCTGAATTCCGGCTCCGACCGACCAGATCGGTTGTATTTTATCAAAGGCATAGATTTCTTTCGAGCGGTAAGAGCCGTTCAGCTCAGCCGACCATGTTTTTCCGAATAAAAAGGTGTTCGAAGTGAAGAAGTTCCAGGCGAAATTTCCCTGATTGGTGATCGTCGTGTTAGCCACATCTCCCGAGTAAAGTGCCACGTAGGCGTTCAGGTTGTTCGTGCTCGTCCACCACTTGGTCACGTCGATCGGCGCGGAAATGTTTCCGTAAATAAGGTCTACTTTCTTCAGGTTCGTATTCGTTTGTACCGTTACGTTTTGCGCTGCCGGCGAAGGTGCGATCACTTCGGTAATGTTGTCCAGCGTGCGGGCAATTCCGAGCTGTGTGTAATAGCGGTCTTTCCACAAATGTGCTGCTTCGACCGTGTAAGTTGTCTGCGGACGCAGGTACGGATTTCCTTCCTTATACGTCGACGGATCGAGGTAGAATTTGAACGGATTCAGCTGATCGTAGCCCGGACGGTCGATGCGGCGATTGAACGAAAGCTCGAGTGAATGCTTGTCGTTTACGCGGTAGCCGAGGAAAGCTGTCGGGAACAATTGCAGGTACGACGTATCATTGGTGATGTTGTAAATCAATTGTTCGCCCGAAACGCCGGTGTATTCTGCGCGCAAACCGATCTGGTAGTTCCATTTTCCGATGCGGTGACTGAAGTTCGCATACGCCGCATTGATGTTCTCACGGTAAATGAAATGGTTGCTTTTGGTCGAATCGTAAACATCCACGCCCGAGCTGCGGTTGTAGAACTGCAGGTTGTTATCGGCGATCACGTAGCTGGATTTCACGCCGGCTTCAAAGCTGCGGTCTTTACCCAGTTCCTTATGGTAATCGGTTTTAATGGAATGGATCGCCAGCTCGCCGCTAATATCGCCGTAAAGCAGGTAGCGCGCCTGGTATTCCTGGTCGTTCAGATCGAGGTAACGCGTGGTGAACAGCTGATCGGTTTTATTGCCGTAGCGCGCGTAATCGGCATCGATCGTCCATTCGGAGCCCAGCGTATCGAGCACGCGGCGGTAATTCAGGTTCGCCGAGCCATTATACCAGAAATCCCTGGAATCGTTGAGTGTTTCGAAACGCGATGCGACCTGGTTATCGGCCCCGACGACATCGGAAATATTGCGACCTGTCGGATTGAAGCGATTGCTCACGCCGGTCACGACAAAGCTCAGGGAATTTTTCGGATTGAGCGTAATATCGATTCCAGCGCGACCGATGTGATTTTTGAATGGAAACTTGATGTAATTGTCCTGAATATAAGCGCCCTGAAATGTGTCGTTTTGATAGAAACGGCGTTCGAGCACCAGGTGATTGAAAGCTTTTCGGTAAGCGAAATTATACGAGCCGTAAATTTTTAACTTTTTCGTGCGGTGATTAATGCTGATGCCTTCGTTCGTTTTCGGGTAAACACCTTGTCCATAGCTCGCTGTGATCGTTCCGTTGGTTCCCAGTCGCGAGTCCTTTTTCAGCTTGATATTGATAATGGCATTTCCAGCTGCGTCGTATTTGGACGAAGGATTCGTGATCAATTCGATTTTTTCGATCGCTGAAGAAGGAATACCGCGCAGGTAGTTTGCGAGCTCGGTTCCCGACATCGGCGCTGCTTTTCCGTTGATCTGAACGATGATCCCGCTTTTTCCGCTGAGACTGATCACATCGTTGCTGTTAATAGAAACACCCGGCGCTTTTTCAAGCAATTCAAATGCCGATGAACCGGTTGCTCCGATGGAATTTTCCACGTTCAGGATCAGCTTTCCGGGCTGGCGCTCGAGATACGGCTTTTTCGCAACCACCACCACTTCTTCCACGTTCGAA
Organism: Flavobacteriales bacterium UBA5871; assembly: GCA_002432085.1. Lineage (GTDB taxonomy): Bacteria > Bacteroidota > Bacteroidia > Flavobacteriales_D > Crocinitomicaceae > Fluviicola. The sequence goes on along the minus strand of DJFN01000243.1, from coordinate 12,399 downwards.
GCCATGCTGACCAGTGCGATATCCGGCAGAACAGTTGCGCCGTTTACCGCGATCGGTCCTGAAAGATAATCTTCGAACGTTTCGGCGGTTGCTTTTATATAATAGGTCTGACCGTCGACTGCGTCGAAAGCAAACGCGCCTTGTTCATCCGTGATGGCCGTTTTGACCAGCGACGAATCGGAAGCCAGGAGCAATACGATCGCATCCGCAACGGGAAGCTGCTTGTCGGTGATCTTTCCCGAAAGCGGTACTGTCTGGCCGACAACCATTCCTGCAAAAAACAACAGGAAAAAGGTTAAAAAAGCGGTGCGCGTATTCATAGCATTTGTTTCGGCAAAGATGCCTGCGTTTGGGCCGGATTTTCTTGTCTTTTTTTGCACCGTTGAACGAATGGTCTGAAAACAGGGCTGAGTGGCTGTATTATTACATGAGAAAAATTTAATTGATATATCAACTATTGATAAAGCAATTAACTTTGTTGGTAACGAAAACCATTCAATATTCAATGCTATGAGAATCCAAAACGAAAGAGACCGCGTAGCCATCGAAAGGCTCATGTCGTACATGAACGATCATTGTATGGAACCCTTTGACGCGAAGAAACATGCAGGCGTAATTTTCTTCTCGGAGTCAAAATTGAACAAAGTATTTAAGCTGTATGCCGGAGTAGGGCCGGGCGCTTATTTTCGAAGACTGCGCATCGAAAAAGCACTTGATCTTTACCGCCAGGGCGTGCGCAGCTGGACGGAGGTGAGCCACATCGTTGGCTACGCCGATCTGCCGTCCTTCAGCAAAGCGTTTAAGAAAATTACGGGAAGCTCCCCGAATGCGTACTTCTGCTGAACCAATGGACAATTGATTATGGAGAAGCGGTCAATTGTCCATTGTTTACTCTCGCAGTGTTGAACAGTTCTTTTTAAGGATGTACGGATAGAAATCCTGTTCAACGGTAAAAATGATGTAAAAGAATCGATCTGTTTGCTTACATTTGAGCACAAATCAGGCGATGGAGAAACTGGAAAACATCATTTTCTATTCAATGGACCGTGCTATACGGACATACCGCCAATATGCCCAGCAGCAGCTGAAAAAGCACGGTTTCTCTATCACGATCGACCAATGGCTGGTGATCAAATGCCTCATTGAAAATCCCGATATTTCCCAATCCGAGCTTTCCGAGCGCGTTTTCAAGGACAATGCGTCCATCACGCGCATCATCGGTCTGCTGGTGAAAGCCAAGTATGTTTCACGTCGCGTAAGCAAAACCGATCGTCGTCGCTCGCGGCTGACAGTAACAGATCTGGGCGTTTCCACCATCGATTCGGTCGACAAGATTGTTATCCTCAACCGCGATCACGCTTTGAAAGGCATTGCCAAGACGGAAATCGAAGCCGCTCGCAATGTGCTGCATCTGATTACGCAGAATTGTGCGAAGTAAGGACGTTCCCCCCCTTTGGAGGCTGGTAGTATAGATAAAATCTATAGCTAAAAACAGGAACGTCTAAATATCTGGAAATCTAGAAATCTGAAATTCCAAAATTTTAAAATTCAAGAATTTCAGTGACATGCTCCTCTGCAAATTTCTGATTTTCAATCTCCGTTCGAAATATTGCGAACTTGCGAATTTAGGATTTTGCTTCGGATCGACGGTTAGTATAAACAAGGTTCTTTAGTCCTCTAGCCACCCGCCATAAAAAAAGCCTTTCCACCGAGGCAGAAAGGCTTTCATTCAATTAATTCTTATCAGATCTTATCAAACACCAGCACCACTTTATTAAAGTCGGCGGCGGCGTTCATCACTTTCTCATAGATATAGTACTCCGAAGCCGGGTAGCTTACCTGGTTGTAGTATTCGTGGATCGTAATGATCAGCTGATTTCCTTTGATCTCGTAGCTGGAAATGAAACCGGCGCTGTTGTTCTTCTCGTCCGGCTTGATGTTGAACACCACTTCTTCCGGATTTTTAACCGTCTGACCTTCCGGAATGTTGATCACGATCTTGCGTTTATACTGACGTGTGTACGACGTTTCAACCGGCAATTTGCGCTCTTCCTTGTGGTACATTTCGGCTTGCGGCCCGATCAGCATTCCCGCTTTCAGCAGCGTTTTGTCGCCGGCTTTTTCGATAAAGCTGGTTCCTTTCATGGTTGCGCGACCGATCAGTGGCTTCACGCCCATAGACGCGCCGTTGTCGTTCTCGAACGTCACGTTTTCCAGCTTGGCGTCTTCGTCTACATATTGGAGATAATCGTCGCGGAATTCTTTCTTGCGCTCTTCGTCGACAAAGTCGAAAATAACTTGCGGGAATTCGGCTTTGTAGCCGGTTGTAATGCGTTCGAGCTCAACTGAGCAGTCAGTCATATCACTTTCGAACGTCACAACCGTATTGATCTCGTCCACAGACTGATCGCCTTTCGTACCGTTGATGTATTTCACTTTCCCGATACCGGTTGTCAGATCGTTGATCGTTACTTCCTTGATGAACAGACCTTTTGTATTCGTGTAGCCGAATGGAGGGAAGCCCAGGCGGGAAACGAATCCTGCCGACCAGTACATATCGAGGTCGTTGATGTAAACGAGGCTTTCCGTGAGGAAGTTGTAGCCTTCGAACTCAGTCATAAACGGGTTTTCCGTACGGTCGCTGGTCATCACGAGCTCGTGTGCAACACCCATTTCGCGGAGCAATTGGAGCATCAGCTTGGTCAAGCCTTCCTCATCGGTGATCTTGTTCGTCAGGATCGCTTCTACATCGAATGAGCCTTCAAAGCCGCCTCCGATGACGTTGATGTTGCTTTTCATGTAATTCTCGAGCGCACGGATACGCGTTTCCAACGATGCTTTGCTGTCCGGACAAGCCTCTTTGATAAAGGATGCCATTAGCTTTTTTGCTTTCTTGGATGGTGGCTCGTACATATTCGCGTGGATGATCTTCGTTACATTCGTGTATGTGTAGAAGTTCCCCGTGTTGTTGTCGAGGTTCTTGTTCAGCTTGTAATAGCATTTCTGCACAGCCGCACCGTAAGCGCTCCAGTCTTCGTCTTTGAGTCCCGGAAGATCGGTGATCGTACAAGCCATACGCGTCAGCAGGATCTGCGTCGAATCTTTCTGGAATTCCTTCATTCCGTTCATCGGGTAGATGAGGTATTCGAGGTGTTTCGGGTACAGAATGTCTACATCCACCACTTTTTTGTCGATGGAGCTCTGAACAACCAGCGAAGCACCGGTGAAGTTCGGAACCTGTATCACGTAATGCAGGTATTCGACGTAGCTGCCTTTTTCGATTCCGTCGAAAGCGAAGTAGCGGTATTCCACATCACCGTTTTCGTCTTTCGATTCCTTGATGTCGGATTGTTTCAGCTCGATGATCTTTCCGTCCGGCTTGATTACGCGCGCTTTCTGAACGATGATATCGGATTCGGCACCGGTCGAGATGTAGAATTTGTTGTTCTCTTCGATCGCTTTGTCGGTGTTCAACAGCTTGATCGTATGCGTGAGCTGCATCTGAACAAAGTTCTCGTTGCGCTCCATCAGCTGAATACTGCGCTTTTCGAAAACGATCACTTCGTCTTCTTTCAGCTCGTCGGCTGTGAGCTCGTATTTTTTCGGAACAGTTTCCCAGTCGTAATTTTCATAGTACCCGACCTGCGCCAGCGTATTTCCGGCGAAGAGCAGCAACATAGAAAGGAATGCGGTGATTTTCATGTGTTGATTAATTTTTGATGAGTACGACGGCTTCTCCAACCGACGCTTTTTTGATGCGGATGAATTCGTTCCATTGTGCGAACTGCTCGGGATACAGGATCAGGAAATCGATTTTGAACTGCAGGTTCATCGTGATGCGGTTGCCTTCCTGCGTATACGTCACACTGTAGGCCATAAAGTCGGTCGAGTAGGACGTATTCTTCGGAATGGATTTCACCTTATAGCCCTGCGGAATGTCGAGAACAACCGTGTAGGAATCGTGCGACTTGTTCTCCATTTCGAATGGCGCGATCCGGCCTTCTTTCATTTCACCGCCGTAAGCGACGTCTTTTTCCAGGATCATGTTCACGTACGTTTCTTTCTCGAAGCTGGTCACGTAGTTGCTCACGATGAAGTCATACGTCGTAATCATCGGCTGATCGCGATCGTGCAGGTGCTCCATTTTACCGTTCTTGACCTGGAACGAGTTGTTTCCTTTCTGGTTGATGGACTGCAGCGCCTTGTCAATTTCTTTTTCCGGAACATCGCGCAGCATATCGCCCAGCAGAATGTGGTAATAACCGTTGTCGATACATTTTACCGAACCGATGATGCTTTTGTTGTCGATGGAAATGTAAGTCGTGTCGATGTGCATTGTACGATCGGCAGTCGGAACCGGTACGTCGACGATCTCAAACTCGGTCGGACTGAGGTGCAGCATCGCTTGTTTCCCCTGGATGAATCCCGTCGGGTAGGTGAAGGTCTGGAACGAGCTCGTCGCATCGAGGAAATAGAGCTGATCGGCACCTTTGTAAACCGAGATCATGTGATTGTCACACGAGCTGCTTGGGAATTCCGTGTATTTGTATGGAATATCACGTGAGCCGATCCAGGTCAGGTAACAAGGAACGTCCACCGATTTCAGCATGCTGTAGATCAATGAAGCCATGTCCTTGCAGTCGCCGTAGCGTTTGCTGATCACTTTCGACGGCTGACGAGGAATGTAGCCGTTCATGCCTTCCTCGAATGCAATGTATTTGATGTTGTCCTGCACCCAGTAGTAAACCGCTTTCACCTTGTCCAGATCGGTTGTGAGACCGGTCGTGATGGAATCGGCCATGGCTTTGAGCTCTGCCGACGGCTGCTCGTTCACCACTTCCGCCACGTTGTCTTTGTAGCGGTCATGCAGGTCCTGCGGCGATCCGGTTACATTCACGCGTCCTTTTTTGGAATTGTAGTACGCGATCTGCGCCAGTACGTGTGGCGCGTAGTAACGGGAAGTCGGAGCCAGCTCTTCGTCCTTCAGGATAATGGAATTCTCCATTTTCCAGGTGTAGATCCGTTTGTTCTTTTCCACGCGCTCGGTGTAATCCAGCTTGGCTTTATCGCCGTGGAAGACTTTGGTGAGCAGGTGGATCGCCGTATCGCATTCGATCACGAATTCGGCATTTTCCATCGGGATGTACGAATAGAAATTGAATCCGAACGGGAAAGCATTGAGTGTCATGTGCTGCTGATAATCGAGCACGCGCAGCGATCCTTCCGCCAGGTTCGGGTAAAGAAACGAGGTTTCTTTCGAGTCGTCGTGGAAAACCGAGCCGCTTGTCTCCGCATCACGTGTTGCGAAGTTCGTAGCCGCGATTTTCTTCGAAGATTTTCCGTCCGGCAGCAGCGAATACGCCGTAATGTCGTCCATGACTTCGAAGGTCGAGAATTCCAGGCTTTCTTCCGAGAGCGAAATCACACCGTTCTTGTCGAGCACTAAGTGTTCGAGGTGATGATGGTGATAAACGACCGGCACATCCTTTACCATTTTGATCGTGGTAACGAACCTGTTTTTCTTCAGCACGATATGCTGACCCGGATATTTCGCTTTATAAGCGTTCAGATCCTCGGTCGTTTGTGCCAATGCGGAGCATGCCAGGGCTGTGAAAGCCGCAGACAACAACAGATCAGCGCTTCTCAGTCGAAATAATCTCATTATTGTAATAAGTTGTGACGGAAATAATTTTGCCGTCCTGTGCATATTCGGTCACGATTCCGTGCAGCTCGCCATGCAGGTAGTTCTTCTCTGTTTTCACTTTGCCGTTGGCATAATACTGGATTTCCTTACCGTGCAGGTTGCCGTAGAGGTAATCCGCTTCGTAGATCTTCTGTCCGGTTTCGTTGTATTCGTAAAATTTACCGTGCGCTTCACCGTGAAGGTAGTTTTCCTCTTCCCATTTCTGACCGTTGTCATGGTAAGCTATATAAGCGCCTTCGATCAATCCGTTACGACGCATGTGCTCGTTCGATTTCTTACCGTTTTTGAAGTAAGTAACCACTTTCAGGTCCTGCTTCTCGAGCGGAATCTCAGCTACTTCTTTTCCTTCTTTATCGTAGTAAGTGTAGGAAACGATCACGTCCTGATCGTAGTTGCGGATCATCGCTACTGAACCCTGCGGGCTGTAGTAGAATACTTTTCCGTGACGGTTGTCGTCGAGGTGATTTCCTTTAACGATCGTTGTTCCGTTTTTGTGGTAAATGGTGTATTCGCCTTGCAGATCACCGTTCACGTAGTTGTATTTGCTGGATGGCTTTCCGTTGTCGAAGTAAGCCATTTTCACACCCTGCGGCTGGCCGTTGATGTAGGTAAGCTCCTGCTCCAGCTGTCCGTTCGGGAAATACCATTTCCAGGTACCGCTGCGCTCGGAGTTGATGAACTGCCCCATGCTCTGTGGCGACAGGTTCGGGTAGAGCCATTTGATCTCGCCTTGCGCGTTTCCGTTGGAGTAGTTTCCGATGAAGTTGACATAGGATTTGATCGGGTTGTGCAATTCGATCTTACCGTTGTATTCACCGAACTCGTCCATTGTGTTCTCAGCTGTATCGAGGTAAACGTGCGTGATTTCGCGACCTTTGTCGAATTCTTCCCAGGAAGTCATTTTTCCGTTTACGCCATACGATTTCTGGATACCGTTCTTGCTGCCGTTCACGAAATAGTTCTCGCTGCGGAGGCTGCCGTCGTCATAGTAGGCATACCACTCGCGGTCGTATTCGCCTTCGGTGTAGAAGCCTTCTTCGATCAGCGTTCCGAAAATGTTGTATTCGAGGTAAATACCGTCGCGGCTGCCGTCTACGTAGGTCACTTTGCTTTTCAGCTGACCGTTCGGATGGTAAGAGTACGCCGTATCCACCATCACGCCGTTTTTGAAGTTCTCAACGGTCGTAATGTTTCCGTAGCGATCGTAGTAGTTCCACGTACCGTTTTTCTCGCCGTCGAGGTACTGACCTTTGATTTTGATATCGCCGTTCGGGTAGTTGATAATGTAGTCGATCTTTTTTCCTTTTTTGGATGAAAGCTCGGTCACTTTTCCGGCTTTGTCGATGAAGGAAATCGAAGTAAGATCGCCTTTATTGAACTGCAGCTCGTGGCATTTTTTGCCGTCGTAATCGTAGAACGTGCTGGTGCCGTTTTGCTTTCCGGATTCGTCGAGCATGACCTGCGTGCTGAGCTGTCCGTTGGTGAAATAATCGCTCATTTCACCGACTTGCTCGCCTTCTTTGTACGTTCCTTTCTGCTCGATCTTTCCATCGGAGAAGTAAGTCGTGTAAGGCCCGTTGTACAGGTTATTCGTGTAGGTGTATTCGGACATCAGCTGACCGTTCGGATAGTAGCGCAGGCGCTTTCCTTCGAGTTTGTCGGCTTTTGCTTCGAACTCATCCTGTTTTTGTCCGTTGAGGTGGTAGGAAACGAATTTTCCGTCCAGCATTCCGTCTTTATAATCCAGCTCGTATGCGATGCTTCCGTTCTGATAGTAGCTTTTGTAAGGGCCGGTTTTTACGCCGTCTTTCACCACATATTTTTCCTTCAGCAAGCCATTGCGGTAGTAGGAGTAAACCGTATCCTGCTGAACGCCGTCAATGAGGGTGTACTTATCCGAAAGCTCGCCTGAATAGTAGTATTCGTGGAACACGCGTTTTTTGCCGCCGTCGGAGAATTCGATCTTGCGCTCGATTCCGCCATTGTACATATTAAACAGTTCCCACGTTTTGTCCGGGTTTCCTTCGTTGTCGAAGAAAGCGTTCATACGCTTCGCACCGTTCGGGTGGAAGTAGTAATAATTTCCTTGCGGGGTATCGCCGTCGGCTTTACCGTAGAAACTGAAGTAGCTTGGCTCGTATTCGACAGTCACGAATTGCTTGGTGCCTTCGAATTCCATGTATTGACGCGAAATAGTATTTCTGAAAGCCGGTGTAGCCCATTCGATGAAGTCGGAAATGACTTTCTTTTTCGCCAGCAGCTTGCGTTGCAGCTCGTCGTTGTTGATGCCTGCGAGTGACAGCATGATCAGACCGTCGAGCTTCTTTTCGTCCCAGACCTGGCTGTAGAACGGCAGGTAATGCTGATTCCAGAAATCGGCGTTGTTCTCGTCGTATTTCGCATTCTTGAGAATGAAATGCAGCTGGTTGGCGTAATTCGTCGGTACGGTGAATTTCGTCTTGTAGTTCTTTTGAAGCGCCACTTTGTTGTCAAAGAACAGGTTCAGCTCTTCGAAGTAGTCGCCCTGATCGCCAAGCGAAATATTTTTCTTCTCAGGCTCCGCCGATCCGTCGGCAATGTTGTCGAGCAGCTGCACTACTTTCGGACTGCGCTCATCGGCTGGCTCCAGCATCAGGAACGTGATCAGCGAAAGCGTCGCCTGGATGCCTTTTCCTTCGTTGGCTGCCATGAGGCCCAGACGCAGGTGGCCGTTGGCGTAATACATATTACACTGAACGGATTGCTTGAAATCGGCCAGCGCCTTGTCATATTCCTTGCGCTCTTCGTAAGCTATACCGCGGTTGTAATACAAACCGGATTCCATCGGGAAGAGCTGAAGACCTTTCGTATAGGTTTCGATCGCCAGGTCGCTTTCCTTATTGTTCAGGTAAGCCGATCCGAGCAGGGCATACACACGGTGCTTGAAATCGAACAACAGGTTGTATTCGAGCAGATCGATCAGCGTCAGCTGCGCCTGCTTGTATTGTTCCTGCATGAAGTAGCAGCGCGCGATCTCGTATTGCGCAGTTGCATAATTCGTGTCGTTAATACTGATTTTCCGATATTCCTGAGTGGCTTCGTAGTACTTTTCTTTTTCGTAGTAGCCGTAGCCTTTTTCAAGGATTTCGGTTGAAGTGATGAGGTTAAGTTTCTTTTGTGCAAAACCGATGAGTGGGAGCATCAGGCACAGCGTGAGGACAATTTTCATGCTTTGAGATTCCTTAAGTTAGTTGACTTTAATCATAACAGGCCGCAGCCAGCGTACGAATGTACATATTTTTTGCGGAAAAGCGGTGTCAGACAGCGTTTTGGCTTTTTGTAGTGAAAATCTTTTCGGATAACTCATACCTGTTGCATTATAATCACATTCATAGCGAATGATTTAGTTCTGTAATGCACCAAAACAAAAAAGGAACACTGAAGTGTTCCCTTTTCATTCAGAATGAATCAGCTAACGATTATTCTTTCACGATGCGCTTGATCACAACGGTTTCACCAACCGTAATGTGTGCCATGTAGATGCCGGCTGGCAGCTCAGACAAGCTCACACGTGCAGTGCCTTCTTCTTCAGAAACAGCATGTTTGTAAACCACTGCTCCGACGGTGTTGTAAACCATAATATTCTTCAGAACGCCAGCGATCGGCTCGATAGTCACATCGCCGCTTGTAGGGTTCGGGAAAACTTCCGCATCCGCAGCAATACCTTCTGAATCGATCTCGCCTTCTTCAGTTACGATACCCGCTGATTTCGTACCGCCGACAACTTTACAGGTCGTGCGTGGACAAGGCGTGGATTTGTTGTAGCGTACCGTATGGCAAAGCTTGTAATAGATTGTGTTGCCGCCTTGCGTTACAGGAAGATTGGTGAAGTTCGCTGAAGTTGTCGTCTGTGTAGCGAGATACACCGGATTGGAACCAAGGATATCGGTACACTGGTACAATTCCCATGTATGGAAGAGACCGCCGCTACCACTTGCTGTCAGCGTAGCCAGGGAACCTGAAACAGCATACGTGTATGTGAAGTCTGGATCCGGATCAACAACAGTCACAACGACCTGGTCTTCTGCCGCCGGGCAAAGTGCCGTAGCTGCATTGCGAAGCGTGTAAGTCGTCGTTGCCGTTGGTGTTACCGTAAATGGAGATGTGTTCGTGATACCGATCGACCACGGAATGCCGGACTGGAATACAGTAACAGGCCATGACATAGTGGTGAAGTTGATGTTGGCGCTGCTGCCTTCGCAGATAGTAAGATTCGGACCAGCATCGATGTTGTTCTTCTCTGCAAAAACAGTATACGTTTTCGAGCAGATAGTACCATTAGGCGCGTAGTATTCATAGACAACAGTTGTTGTGCCTGTGCCTGGAATGACAAACACATCATTGATGAAATAGGCCGGATTCAGAATACCTGCGCCGTTCACGTCATAGACAGCTGATCCGTTGATCATAATGCGGTGAATATACGGGTCCATATTCAGCGGATCGTTGGAATAGTAAGGCAAAGCCGTACCACAGATCTGAATGTTCTGGCTGTTGAAGAGCTCTGCGAATGGCTGGTTGACAGTAACCGTTACCTGGTCTGTGTAAGAACAAGTTCCGTTGGAGATCGTACAGGTGAAGTTGGTTGTCGTGTTAACTGCAGTCGTGCGTGGATCGTATGGAGTCCATGACGTAGCCGTAACTCCTGAAGGAATGCCGAGCTGAGCGTTTGTCACTGTAGTCATAGGACAAGTGCTTACATCTGTCAGACGTGCTGGTGCGCGTTTTACTTTGATACGGACATACATAAGGCTGGTACATCCCGCTGAAGTATTAAAAACTCCGAACAGCTCACATCCCATGATAGGTGAGATCCCGATCATGTAATACACATAGTTGGGGTCGTTGTTGTTGCCGTTATAAGGATAACCCAAAGCCTGTGGCTCGGAACCGATCGGAACGGTAACCAGCAGTCCCGGACTTACAGGCCAGGTGCTGTTGTCCAGCAGGTTTGGTCCGCCGACCCAATAAGGAGAAGCGCCTCCGCTTGGATGGCCTGCTCCGAGTAAATCGCCGAATCCGGCATCCCAGATCGTGGAAGACGAAATGGAAGTGGCGCCGCTCATGCAGCCCATAGCACCTGTTGAAGTGGAAAGATTTTCCAGTCGGAACTGATCACCCTGACAGAGATAAGCCGAAAGATCGAGTGTTCCCAGTGTACGGAACCCACCATCGGCGATAGTCCATGAAAGTACGGATGTTGTTGCGATAGTTGTACCGCCTGTTGTTTTCGCTCTGAACTGGAAATTCCAGGTGCCTTGCGCCATTCCTGTAACAGTCAGAAACAACGCAGCGACAAGCGTAGTTAATTTAGTAAACATACTGTTGATTTTGGTTTAGTTATAAATTAGGCTTACTCTTAACGGTTTTCAGCTTCCCCGTATTGATGAAACCGGTTTCGCCGATTGGTAAAGTGGCTTGCAGAAACTTTTTGAACAAGTGCACGTCTGCGTTTTATTCGCTGCTGCAATTTTACTTCACGAATCGAATGGTCAAAATTAATCGGAAGGAATTTCCGGAAGTTCGTCAACAGCCCTTATGTGACGAACTTCCGGTAAAAAGTGACGAAATTTCGTCCCGCTTTCTGAGCTGTGATGAAATTTAATCCCTGATTTTCAGACCCGGAATCTGGTTGGTGTAAGTATTACCAACTTTCAGCTCTTCCGTTCCGACAAAAACACGCTGGATCGTTTTTCCGGTGATTTTATCCTTACGAACGATTACTGATCGGTGTATCCGAACATAGGCCGAAGGATCCGGAACCAGCTCCTGGAACTTGTAAAGACATTCGCGCACGATGATCTTTCGGGAAGTCGTATGCAGCTCGATGTAATTTCCCAGCGATCGCACGAACAAAACATCAGATGATTCGATCAGCATTTCTTTTCCTTCCGCACGAACGGCAAAAGTGCTTTGCAACGGTTTTTCATGAATGGAGCTGTTCTTATTCGTTTTTTTCGTTTTCTTCCGTATGCCAAACAGCAGCAATAACAAAGCAAGCGGCAGTGCCATTGGCTTCAGATCGGCGTGAACACTGCGCTGGGAATAGAATTCCGTTTTGGATGGCTGGAAGAACGGTTTTTTGATCGGTAAAGTGAGGTTTGTTCTGCAAAAGCGATAGGGTTTTGTGTGTTCAAATGCGAGTGCGGTTTTGGAAAATAAAATCAGGCAAAAGAAACAACTGTGGAGGGCAAGCAGCTGGAGACAACAGCTTTTCAGGTGTGTTTTCATAATAGGGTTTAAGTGGATATATGATAGTGGCTTGCAAAATGTTCAAAAAACCCAACCTGGAGTCTGTTCATTTTCTGAAATGCAGTAGAAAATAAAATGAAGCATTGGTTTTCAGCAAGTTATTTTCGAACTAACTAATTTTGCGTTTCTGATAACAGGTTTTGTAGTTCTTTTTCATGGAAGTCAGGCGTACGAAATCGGGTTAGCTGCTATGCTTCGATCGCGAGTACAAGATACGGATAATCTGCCTTTAAAATGGGGGTGAAATAGTCCGGAATGGAGTGGTTTATTGTTTTTGGATTGAAGTGGCTCACACTCATCTCTCACGCTCGAGACTGAAAAGAAAAGAGAGCAATTCGAAGACAATGGCGCAGTTTGAGTGTGAAGTGTGAGAGAAGAGGGAAAAAGAAAAGAGAGCACCTAGC
>DJFN01000021.1:25718-27270 GCA_002432085.1 Flavobacteriales bacterium UBA5871 | reverse complement strand
ACGCTGTTTGAGCGCATCCGCTCGAAAGATCTGCTGCCGTTTGCCGGCAATCATATTTTGTTCGAGCTTTCCTTCCGAAACGAACCGCAACAGCTTGAAGAGCTGGTTTTCTCCTTTCGCTCGACGGGTTATCAGCCGATCCTGGCGCATTTTGAACGCTATGTTTATTACCACGGAAGCGTGGAAGTCGCGCGGAAATTGCGTGAGCGCGGCACGTGGATTCNNGATTCAGCTCAATCTCAACTCGCTGACCGGTCATTACGGTCCGGACGTAAAAAAGCAAGGCTTGTTATTAATTAAAGAAGGATTGGTGGACATCGCCGGAACGGATTGTCACCGTATCGAACACTTACAGCTACTCGAAAAACACCTCGGCGAGAAAGCTTTCCATCAATTGCTCGAGCTGCCGTTGAAGAACGCCACGTTTCAATAAGCGTATGCAAACTTTTTCTACCTTGTGTAAAACAAAACAATTGTTTTATATACCATGGTAAATAAATAATGGTATATTTGATCCGAAACAAAACACATTATGGACACGACTATTCCTATTCTGATCGGTATCACGGGGTTGATTGCCAGTTTTTTTGTGAGAGGACCGCGCATGCAGCAATTGCTGGCCGGATTAATGGGCCTGTTGCTGATCTGGTCGGCGAGAGCAGGTTTTGCAGAAGCAGATCCGGTCAATCTCGTACTGATGATCCTGTCGGCGCCGATAGTGATCGGTTTACTCGCCGGTTTACTTCAGCCGAAAACAGGACAATGGCTGGCGTTGGCCGGAACGCTGATCGGATTGGTATTGCTCCATAAAAAGATCGCTTATTTCGGATTCGAAGTGGAATTCACACCGAAAATAGCTTTGCTTATTCTCTTAGGTGGGTTGATTCCACTGATTTCCACTTTAAAAGCGACATTGATCAAAAAATGGTTCCAGGGTGAGTCCGAAGCTGTTTCGACAGCCGTGAGCGCCATTTTTGCTGGCTTGCTGGTATTTTTTGCCACGTTCCATGCGCAGTACTTAGGAGTTCTGCTTGTCGGTTCGGGATGGCTGGCGGTTACATTAGGAAAACGCACCGGTCAGCTGCTGGCGCCTGCCATAGCTTTGCTTTCACTCGGATTCCTGTTCGTATTACTGAAAACAAACGCGATCGACACATCGTTTATGCGCGGTAATTTCCTCATGGGACTGGTTCTCGGAGCAGCAGCCGTTGCCTGGGCGATTGCAGCGAGCAAGTTTTCGCGTATGGCCTGGATTTTTGCTTTCATTCTGCCGGTTCTGATCGTTTTTGCAGCGGTGATGATGGTNNAAAGCGAATGAAAATTTCGGAGCGTTGCCGGCGTACGTTGGAGCGTTGCTCGGATCGACATTGCTGTTATTCACGAAAAGAAATCCGGCGGTTGCTGTACCGCTGCACGGGTTGCTGATCGGTTTGTCGGTCATCGTACTGGGCCAATTCGCGCCACAGAAGATGCAGGAAAAGAAATCACGTCTGGCTCCTGCAACGCCTGCGGCTGCAACCGGTGAAACACCGAAACAACCGGATGTGCTCGA
>DJFN01000021.1:0-25706 GCA_002432085.1 Flavobacteriales bacterium UBA5871 | reverse complement strand
GGAAGGCGGGATCACCAAAGGCGCGGTCAATAAATTCGAAACGAAATTGGAAATTGATGCAAATGGCGAACCGACAAAACTCACTGTGAAGCTAGACTCGAAATCACTTACGACGTTCAACGACATGCGCGATAAATCCGTGCTCGGCGACGGCTACCTGAAAACCGGACAGCATCCGAAAATGGAATACGTTTCTTCGGCCATCCGCAAAGAGAACGACCGTTATTTCGTCACCGGAACATTCACCATGCTCGGCAAGCAGCAACCGCTCAACCTCGAGCTGAAATTCGCCGCTAACGGCATGGAGAAAAACAAGCAATACCTGGTGATGGTCGGTAAAACCGCTGTCGATCGCACACGCCATGGTATGCAAAGCGACGCGAAAATAGGTAATGTGGTCGACGTGACATTCGAAATCGAATTCCGGAAATAAAAGTTGAAAACTGCGGTTTTAAACTAAAAACGAAATACTGACGAATAATACATTCGCGTTAATTCGTCAATTCGTGGGGAAAGCCATCTAGTACTTCATGAAATTAATCAAGAGCAATCCTGGCCGATTTCTCCGTATTTTCGTTCTGTGAGCATCCGCCGTTGCATACTTTTTCTTTTGCTGCCGTTCTTTTCCTTTGCCCAGGAAGATTCGGTCGCGGTGGTATTCAAAAAAGATCCGGTTTACCGCAAGCGACAACTACTTGTAGGCGCCGCCAACGCAGCAGTCTGGGGCGGAACAACGGTTTTGCTCAACGAAGTATGGTACAAAGATTATCCACGGACATCTTTTCACGCTTTTGATGACGCCAACAACTGGCGCTACATGGACAAATTCGGCCATGCGTTCACGGCCTACAAGCTCGCGAGTATCGAATACTTTTCCTGGACCTGGGCAGGTGTTCGACCACAAAAAGCGGTCTGGCTTTCAGGCGGATTGAGCTGGGGCTATCTTTTTACGGTCGAAATCCTCGATGGCTTCAGCGAAGGCTGGGGATTTTCTTTTGCCGATCTCGGGGCCAATACGATCGGATCGGGATTATTCGTAGCGCAGCAGCTCATCTGGAAAGATCAGCGAATTAGGCTCAAATTCAGTTACAAGCCATCGCCGTTTGCCGAGTTACGGCCGAATGTGCTCGGCTCTACTTTTCCGGAGCGCGTGCTGAAGGATTACAACGCTCAAAGCTATTGGGTGAGCGTTTCGCCTGGAATGTTTATGCCGCCTAAAGTCTATTTTCCAAGATGGCTGCAGGTTTCAATTGGTTATAGCGCTCACGAAATGCTCAACGGCGACAGCAATCTGTATACGATCGACGGTTTTACTTACCGCGCACGTTCTGAATTCGCTCTTTCACTGGACCTCGACTGGTCGCAATTGCCGATCCGTCGCGTCTGGCTGAAAAAACTGCTGCAGCCGCTCAATGCGATCAAGCTGCCCTTCCCCGCGCTTTACTGGCGAAACGGGGTGTGTTATTTTGGCATGTTCTGACAGCTGATAAAATTCGAGATTTCAAATTCGCGATATTGCGAATGAATTGCATTATCTGTGTTTCAGAGCTGTACCCATGTTTGAAAATAAAAACGGGAACCCAAAGAGCTCCCGTTCGCGATCTTAATTGGTTTTTATTGAAATGCCCCGGTTTTCAGAACCGGTTTTGTTGATGCGATACGTATATTTCAGCATCGCATAACGTTCCAGTACATTCGATTGCGTGGTGCGAATGAAATTCAGCTGCGCATTTTGCTGCACGCCGAGGTTCTTTCCAAGTACATCGTAAACCGAAAGCGTGATCAGATGTCGCTTCGTTTTTCCAAAATAGCGGGAAACCTCAACCTGCAATAAAGGCACAATCACGGCGTCTCTCAAATTCGTCCCACTGTATTGGTTGGAAGTTAGCTCGGCACCGAAATTCCATTTGTCTTTCAACGTATAATCGATGCTGCCGAAATACGCGATTCTTTCATAACGTGTATTGTAATCGGTATTGGAACGAACGAAGGTTTCATTGCGCTCATACCGTATACCGATCGAGGCATCGAAAAGCGTTTTCCGGCGGTTCTCGATCCGGCCTTCATACGAATGATTCAAGCCTTCCGTACGCTGCAAAGTGTTGTTGATATACGAATAGCCTTTCGTGAACGATTCCTGGGCCGACAAGCTCACCGTGATCCCGAGTTTCCGGATCGGTGAAGACCAGTCGACAGAACCTTGCAAAGCAAGATCTTCCGGCACGTTGGCATAGCTCAGAACCTGAGAAGCATCTGCTCCGATCGTCCGTTGAAGCGCAATTTTCTGCTGCGTATAGGTCAGATTCAATCCAGTGAACAAGGAAATGAACGAGAAATTGTCATAGTAATTCCAGTTGATGCCGGCGCGATGTTGCAGCTCGGGTTTTAGTGCCGGATTTCCGTAAATCACCAGCAACTGATTCGATGTTTGTGCGATTGGCGTCACCTGATCGAGGTTCGGAAGCACGACTGACCGCATTCCGTTGAGCTGCAAACGACTCGATTTGCTGAAATCGTAACCGAGGAAAAACTGCGGAACGAATTGACTGACTATTTGACTATTACGAACCTGCGGCCCATAGACCAGCCAGTCGCCGTATTCCCATCCGAGCGTCAATGTGGCGTTCCATTTTTTCGACTGTCGACGCAGCTGCAGCTCCGGGTTTACCATCTGGTAATTCCATGCGCTGATACCGCTGACGGAATCCACGATTGCACCGCCGTCCGCCGGATCGGATTGTCGCTTATCCATCCATTGTTTCCGCAGCTGGCCGCTCAGTCCGACGTCGAGCAGCATTTTATCACCCAAACGATGCTTCGAAGAAACGCTCACACCGTTTTTCCATCGTTCCTGGTTGTCGGCGATCGCAACTTCCTGTGTTTGCTGCTGACCGCTTAAATAATACGTCAGCTGCGTCAGGGAAGAAGTCTTGTTCCAGCTCGGCGTATAATCCGTATTGGCGCGGAAGCGAAGCAGCTGTACGCCTTTTCTTCGGGACTTGAACTGCGCCGAGAAAGAAGCATTTCCGCCCCAATTATTGCTGCGGTCGGAGATAGTGCTCAGCACGCCGTTGGTTTTCGTTTGCATCAATTCGTCGAGTCGCTCGGAAGCGCTTTTGTTGTACTGATTGCCGTAACGAATACCAGCCTGAAGCGTATACAAACGATTCGAGTCGGCTTTGTGCTTGAACGAATAATTCAACGCGTTGTTCTGGTCGGACGAGCGGCTGCTGCCGGTTTCTGTTTGTCGCAATTCACCGCTTTGCTGGTAGAACGTCGTTTCGCTCGATTCTTCCAAACGCTGGTATTTTGCTGAGCTCATGCCGGTAAGTAAATGCGTAACGCCTTTTTTGGGCGTGAAGGAAACATTCAGTGCGCCGACGCCGGTTTGGTAAGCTCCATAGAGCGGCTGACCGAAATCGATCGGGAAGGAGCCGCCGTCCAGCTCGATACGACCACCTTCGTCCATAAAACGCTGGATGCCGCCATTGAATTCGATATAATCCTGGAAAGAAAAACCAAACTTGTTGATCGAATTGGCCATTCCGAGGAAAGCCAGCTGACGTTTNNCTGCTTGAATTGAAAAGCACGTGCGCCGACGTCGTAGTTGAAATCGTTTCCGTAGCCAAAACCGCCGTGCAGCGATCCAAACCAGATGCTTTTCTTGTCGTCTTTCAAAACCAGGTTGATGGTCGTATTTTTCTCGCCGTCGTCAATGCCGGAAAACTGTTCTTCGTCGGTTTTGTCATTCACGACCTGTACTTTCTTCACGGCATCGGCAGGCACGTTTTTGGAAACCAGCGCGGGATCGTTACTGAAGAATTCCTGTCCGTCAATTTTGATCTTTTCGACCGTATTTCCCTGCGCTTTGATCGTTCCATCCGGCGCGACTTCCACGCCTGGCAGCTTTTTCAGCAAATCCTCCACAACGGCGTCTGGCTTGGTTTTAAACGAGCCGGCATTGTATTCGATCGTGTCGTTCTTGAACACAATGGGCGACCGTTCGGCAATGACATCGACACCGCTCAGCGTGGTGCCCTGGTCTTTCAGCACGATCAGCTGTGGCTCGAGCGGAAGGCTCAGATCGTATTCCAGCTGCTGCGCTTCATAGCCGAAAGCGTTGATGTGAATCAGGTAACGCTTGGGCGCAACTCCTTTGAAAACGGCGTTTCCGTTGTCGTCCGACAAGGTAAAATGAACGACGGTCGAATCGGACGGTTCCAGCAGGGCAACGGAGCTTCCCGGTATAGGAGCTCCGGCCGTGTCGACAAGAAATGCCGACCAGCTGCCCTGTCCGAACGTGCCGGCTGAGATCAGCACGAAGAAAAGCAGGATCAGGTTTTTCATGACTTATTGGCGGATGACTTTAATGACCGTATGTCCGTCGCCGCCGTATTCGTCCTGCATTTCCTTTTGCTTTTCAGCAACGATGGCATGGAATTCCTCGCGGGTGACCTTTTTGCCTTCTTTTGGCGCTACGATCTTGTCCGTCGGCACATTGGTGGTTTCGATCAAAGTAGCCGTGACCTGGTGTTTTCCACCATCCATTTCAATTGCTAAAACAGCGCCCGGAAAGCCGTGGAATTCTGCCGGACCAACGCTTGCGGTCAGCGCCGGAGCAAACCAAACGATGATACTTTGCGCCGAATCGAGCACCCATTCCGCTTCCTGACAGGCATAGCCGAGAATCTGTTTTTGTTNNTTTGCCCGTCAATTTGAATTTAGGTGCCTCGAGCTCTGATTTGATCAGAAACTGGCGGCCCATGAATTCGGTTTGTTCCACGGTTTGTTTCTTCTCGAAATCCGTGTAAATAATATCGTTGCCGTTATCGATGTTCACGATCATGCGTCGTCCGCCATTATCGTCTGCTTCGATCGGTTTTTCCGGCTCCGGCTGGTTCTGATAGACCGATTTCTGGTTCGCGTAGTAGAGATCCTTCAGCTGCGTGTTTTCCCGCGGAAGCTGGGCCAGCATGGCCGAATCAACGCCTTCCACGATCGGGATCTCGAACTGGTGTTTCACCTGGTAGGTAATGTGTAATTGTTCCTGGGCGTTCAACAGCGGCAACAGGAATGCACAAAAGACTGTGCTGGTCATCAATCGTTTCATTTTGCGAATCTTATTGGTTCTTAGCAAAACTAAACTCGCCATTGCCCGACCCTGGTTAATGGCAGGAGAATTAAGGTTAATTAAGGTTAATCGAAAGAGACTCAACGTTTTTTGCGCTTTTGAATACCTTAGCTTCGTAGTGCGATATCACCGAATATGAATGCAAAGAACAAATGGATGCTGCTGGCAGCCGTCGCGTGTTGCGGTCTGATCACCTTATTCCTGTGTATCTGGCTGAATGATCAGTACCGGATGGAACACTACCGGCTCAAGAAAACGGCAGGAGACGATGTGAATCGCACAGTCGAAAAAGTCACCGAAAAGATGATGTACAAGCTCCTGCAACAGCCTTTGGGAGCGCTGGATAAACCAGATTCAGCTAACAGAACGATTAACATTGTTGTGACGGATACAGTCATACACGCACAGCGAAACAATCTGAAAGCGCAACATGGCCGGATAACCATCCGGAACAAAGAAGCCAGTGAGCAAATGATCATGCTCACAGACAACCATCCGGAATTTCCGCGTAAAGATGTGAATGTGCTCTTCTCAAAAGGATTGAAAGTCTTCGTCAATCAGCTGGCGGAAGTAAACACGGGCGGCAATGTGACCAGAGTAACAGGACAGAAGCTGGATACGGTTTTGTTTACCAAACAGCTTCGTGCCGACTGGTCGAATAAGCAATTGCAGTACCAGTTGAGCTTTAACGCCGGAAAATCCGCCGGAATAACAGAATTGCAGGTTCCGAAAGTATTCGATCAACCTGTACGAGTTTCGCTTGTCAACCTCGAATCGAAAGCGTTTCAATCTATTTTGCCACAACTGTCTTTTGCCATTTTCCTGCTGATCGTTCTCGGCGCTTCTTTCGCGTGGATGTACCGCAGCTGGAAAAAACAGGTCGAGCTCAATGAGCTGCGTATGGACTTTATGCACAACATGACGCACGAGCTGAAAACGCCTGTCAGTACGGTGAAAGTCGCATTGGAAGCCCTGAATCACTACAACCGGAAAACCGACCCGAAAGTGGTCGAAGAATACCTGCAGCTAATGGAACACGAGGTCAACCGGCTTGATACGCTCGTCCACAATGTTATGAGCAACAGCTGGGCGGAAGCGAAGGAATTGCTGCTGCAGAAAAAGCCGGTGAATGTAAACAATGAGCTACAGACCTTTGTAGAACGCTTGCGATCGAAAGTGGGGTGGCAACGTGCGACAGTCCACTTGAAGATACCTGAAAATGCTATTAACTTCGCTTGGGATCCGTTCCATATTGAAGGTGTTTTGACCAATCTGGCGGACAATGCACTCAAATATGCCGGCCCGGAAGTGGAATTAACGATTGCTTTGAGACCGCATCATGATTATGTGATCATCATTTTCAAAGACAACGGCCCCGGCATTCCGGAAAGCTTTCGGAACGAAATTTTCAATCCGTTTGTACGCGTTCCGCAGGGCGATGTCCATAATGTAAAAGGCTATGGATTAGGACTCAGCTATTGCAAAAAAGTAATGGAAGCACACAGGGGTTCTATTAAGTATGTTACCGGTGAAAATCCGGGAGCATGTTTTATCCTCAAATTTTATCGTCATTAAGCCATGCCGGTAGTTTTTTACGTCGAAGACGAGCCGTTCCTGGCGAAAGTGGTGGTCGATACGCTCGAAATGCAGGGCTACGAAGTGCTGAGCTTTGCTTCGGGGAAAACGGCGCTGGCCAACTGGTACAAACAGGAATTCGACATAGCGGTACTGGATGTGATGCTGCCCGATATGGACGGCTTCGAGCTGGCGCGCAAAATGCGGGAAGAAGGCTGTCAGGCGCCTGTGATGTTCTTGACGGCGCGATCGTTCACAGCCGATGTGCTCAAAGGATTCGAAGTCGGTGCCACGGATTACCTGCGAAAACCGTTCAGCATGGAAGAGCTCATGGCGCGCATCCAGGTGCAATTGGCTTGGGTCGGCAAACAGCTCAAACAGAAACAGGAAGAAGAAGACAGCGACCGCACAATTCAGCTGAGTACCTTGTTGTTCCGGCCGAAAGCCATGCAGCTGACGAAAGACGACGAAACCGTTCAGCTATCCTACAAGGAAAACCACATTCTGACACTGCTGACAGGAAATCTCAACCAGGTTACCGATCGTAAACAATTGTTGCTAGCCGTTTGGGGCGACGATTCTTTTTTCAATTCGCGAACACTGGATGTCTATATCCGAAAGCTGCGGACTCATTTTGCCGGCGATCCGGGCATTCAATTGCTGACCTTGAAAGGAAAAGGTTATTTGCTGCGAACGGAAAATCAATGAACGATCAGCNNATTCGTTCTCCTGAAAGCAATTCCACCTGCAGAAAATAACAGCCCGTTTCCAGCATTTCCAACCAGGCTGTGTGCTGTTCCGAAACAAGTGTTTCCGAAACGATTTTTCCATCGGTGGTGAACAACCGAAGCGTAGATCCGTTCGGCGCTTTCACGATCACGTCGCCTACCGAAGGATTGGGATAAAACCGGACGGCCGTTTCGGTTGTCGGAGCGGAGACGAGCTTCCAGCCTTCATTTGTCCGGTTAAAATCGCTTTTCAATCCGGAAACAAAGTAAGNNCCCAGCTTCCTTCCAGAAGATCTGCCCGGAAAACGTCAGCTGTAAAAGTATTCGAATCGTTCTGTCCGCCGCCGACGTAGCCGAAGGAATGTCCCGCCACGGCTGTCGCATAAGCTAAAGCATTCGGAAAATCCGCAAAAGGCTGCCAGCTTTCCGTCAGAGCGATGAACCGGTAGCAGCTGGTCGTAAATCCACCGCCGCCGAAAACCGTGTAGCCCAAGCCAACAATGGCTGTTTCACCGATGCTGAAGGCAACTGCCTCACGACGTTTCCCACCCGGAAAATTCCCGATAAACAACCACGAATCGTTTTCCGGATCGTAACGCCAGACATCTTCGAGCAAAGAAGTCAGCGTTGTGCCCGTTCCGATAAAACCCGTAAGCGGCGAAGCAAAACTGAACATCGACCAGCGGGCTTCACCGGGAAAATCGGCGATTTGCATCCATTGATCGTTTTCTGCGTTGTATTTCCAGCAATCGTTCAATGGAACACCGCTCTCTGAAATGCCCATGATGAGGTAAGCTTCACCCTTGAGGACGAACGAGCCGGCATATTGTCGTGGTGTACCCGGGAAAGCCGTTTTTTCCATCCATTCGTTGGTCGAAGGATCGTAGGACCACAACCGGTTGCTTTCAGCAAAACCACCGAGGTTTCCGGTTACGAGATGCCCTTTTCCGTTGAGAGAAAAAGCCACGGCGTCGTCGCGGCCCACGCCCGGAACAGGAGCAATCGCTTCCCACGTCTGACCGAAGGAAAGAAAAGCACAGATAAGCGGCAGCAGGAAAGCGATTCGTTTCATCGAACGAATAACGCTTCCGCCGTCGAATTATTGAAATTTAAGTCTAAACTGTACCTTTTGTGGTTCGAAACATCCGCCAGAGCAGATTACACAAAAGAAAAAACGCTTTTAAAAGACTAAGCTTTCCACTTCTTCATTACGATCGAAGCGATGTGTCCGCCAAAACCGAACGTGTTGCTCATTACATAGTTCAGCTCTTTCTTCACGCCTTTGTTGAGCGGGAAATCAAACAGGTCGGCATAATCAGGCTCGATGTTCATCGTATTGATGGTCGGCGGAACGATGCCCGTTTCGAGTGCTTTCACACAAGCAATGGCCTCCACGGCTCCGGCAGCTCCGAGCAAATGCCCGGTAATGGATTTCGTTCCCGAAACGCTCAACGATTTCCGCTCGCCGAATACGCGTTTGGCAGCGACCAGCTCGCTGTTATCTCCCTGTGGCGTCGAAGTTGCGTGCATATTGATGTAATCGATATCGTTGGCCGTAATGCCGGCTTCGCGAATCGCTTCTTCCATTCCCAGAACGGCGCCGTCGCCTTCAGGATGCGTGCCTGTGAGGTGATAAGCATCGGCAGCCTGACCGCCACCTACGATCTCGCCGTAGATTTTCGCGCCGCGCGCCAAAGCGTGCTCCAGCTCTTCCACGATCAATGCTCCGGCACCTTCACCCATTACGAAACCGTCGCGGTCGATATCGAACGGACGCGAAGCGTGGGTATAATCGTCGTTGCGTTTCGACAAAGCCTGTGCGGAAGAGAATCCACCGATGGCCGATTGCGTAATCGCTGCTTCCGAACCGCCGGTGATGACCATATTGGCTTTCCCCCAGCGGATGTAGTTGAACGCCTCGATGATCGCGGTATTCGATGTTGCACAAGCCGAAACCGGGCAGAAATTGATGCCGCGCAGTCCGTATTTGATCGAAATGATCCCCGAAGCGATGTCCACAAGAATTCGCGGAATGAAAAACGGTGTAAAACGCGGTGTTCCGTCGCCTCCTGCATATTCCATCATCTGGTCTTCGAAGGTTTGGATTCCACCGTTTCCGGAGCCCCAGATCACACCGATGCGGTCGCGGTTCAGTTGCTCGAAGTCGATTCCGGCGTCTTTAACGGCCTGGTCAACGGCTACGAGCGCGTATTGTGAGAACAAATCGTATTTGCGCTGTTCTTTCACATCGAAATGTTCTTTCGGATCGTAGCCTTTCAGCTCACACGCGAAAGTGGTCTTGAATTTCGATGTATCGAATTTGGTAATGGGTCCGGCACCGCTTTTTCCTTCCACGATGCTGTCCCAGAATGTTGCTACGTTATTTCCAACAGGCGTGAGTGCTCCCAATCCTGTAATGACTACTCTTTTCATTCACTTAAAATTATGAACCACGAATTACCGTAAAGACTTTCTTGATAATTCCTATCCGCCGCGGCGGATGATAATTGTTAAAGGAATCCGAGCTCGAGCTTCGCTTCTTCACTCATCATGTCCTTATCCCACGGCGGGTCGAAAACGATGTGTACTTCTGCCGAGCTCACACCTTCCACCGTTTCGATCTTTTCTTTCACGTCCTTTGGCAAGGATTCCGCTACCGGACAGTTCGGCGATGTCAGTGTCATATCGATATCCACATGACCGTCTTTCCCGATCCGTACCTCGTAGATCAATCCCAGTTCGTAAATATCGACGGGAATCTCCGGGTCGTAGATCGTTTTCAGAACGGTAACTATTTTATCTTCCAGCTGTTCCATTTGTTGTTATGCTAATGCTGTTAAGGCCAGCAGCTTGATCTTTTTGACCATGCTTGCCAGGCCGTTGGCGCGGGTAGGGGAAAGGTGCTCGGCCAGACCGATATCTCCGATAAAATGCAGATCGGCTTTGGCGATGTTTTCCGGCGTTTCGTTGTTCAGAACGCGAACCAGCAGTCCGATAATGCCTTTCGTAATGATGGCGTCGGAATCGGCGGTCAGGCGCATAGCGTTGTCCTCCACTACGGCGTCTAGCCACACGCGCGACTGACATCCTTCGATGAGCCGGTCGTCTGTTTTTTTCGCGTCTTCAATCAGCGGAAGGTCTTTTCCCAGCTCAATGATGTGCTCGTACTTTTCCATCCAATCGTCGAAAAGCGCGAATTCGTCAATGATCTCCTGCTGTTTTGCTTCTATATTCATGTTGTATTCCTAGCGCAGCATGGAAATGCTCTTTTCCACGGCTGCAATAAATGTGTCAATCTCTTCGCGGGTGTTGTAGAAAGCAAAAGAAGCTCTCACGGTTCCCGGAATCTGGTAGTGATCCATCAAAGGCTGCGTACAGTGGTGGCCTGTTCGAACGGCGATTCCCTGCTTATCGAGCAGCGTTCCGATATCGAACGGGTGAATTTTATCCACAACAAACGCCACCACGCTGGTTTTGTTTTTGGCCGTTCCGATCACTTTTACGTCTTCAAAGGTCGAAAGCAAATCCTGGGCATAATCGGCCAGCTCGCGCTCATAGGCTTCGATCTCGTCGATGTTGAAGCTGTTCAGGTATTCGAGTGCAGTTCCGAGACAGATTCCACCGGCAATATGCGGCGTTCCGGCCTCGAATTTGAACGGCAGCTCATTGTAAGTCGTTTTCTCGAACGTACATTTTGCGATCATATCGCCGCCGCCCTGGTAAGGAGGCATACTGTCGAGCAAATGTTCTTTTCCGTAAAGCACGCCGATACCCGTCGGACCGAAAACCTTGTGGCCGGAGAAGACGAAAAAGTCGCAATCGAGGTCCTGTACGTCGATTTTCGTGTGCTGAATGCTTTGTGCGCCATCCACAAGCACAACCGCTCCGACTGCATGCGCCTGGGCAACGATTTCCTTTACCGGGTTAATGGTTCCGAGTGAATTGGAAATGTGCGTAATGGCCACCAGCTTTGTTTTGTTGCTCAGCAAAGTTTCGAAAACGTCCATTTTCAGCTCGCCGCGGCTGTTGATCGGAATCACTTTCAGCATTAGTCCTTTTCGCTCGCAGAGCATTTGCCACGGAACGATATTCGAATGGTGCTCCATGGCGGAAATCAGGATCTCATCGCCTTTTTTTAGTGTTTCCCCGAACGAGCTTGCGACCAGATTGATACCGTCGGTTGTTCCCTTCGTGAAAATAATTTCCTGCGATGCTGCCGCGTTCAGGAACTGCTTTATGTAGTTGCGTGAAGCTTCGTAGCCGGAAGTTGCCTGCTGGCTCAGCAAATGCACACCGCGGTGGATGTTTGCATTGTCCTTGCTGTAATAACGATTGATCGCATCCAGCACGGGCTGCGGTTTCTGCGAAGTTGCACCGTTGTCGAAGTAGATCAGGTTTTTACCGTATACGGTTTGGCGTAATGCCGGAAAATCCTGCCGGATCTCACGCACACTGAATTTGCGTTTGAGTGTATCAGTCATGAATGCAAAGATAAGGATTTGCTTATTTACAATCATTCTAAACGATTTAATTTACAACCTTTATATTTGTTCTGCATCATTGGTTAAAATCGTGAAAATGTGGCGTTTTGTCATCGCAATACTGGTAACCGGGTTTTTATTTTCGGGCTGTGAAAAATACAAGCTCAAGCAACCCTGTTCCCTGAATTTTAAATGGGACTTCTACAACGGAGGTCAGAATGCCTACGAACCGTTCGTGGTTTCCGGAGCTTTTTATCCGTCGAAGCTGGATGTTCATGGCATTCGCTACGAAGGTCCGGAGGTGGATATCGAGCAGTCGCTGCCACCTTATATGGTTACTTTTTCCAGTCAGGGCGCACTGCCGATGAGCATGGATATTCCGGTCGGAGATTACGACAATTTCGAAGCGATTCTGCACGTCGACGATGCCGTTCAACCTTGCCTGGTGTTGAGAGGGAGCTGCAATGTCAATGGAAATCACATTCCTTTCGTTGTTGAATGGACCTCCGAGCTGCAGCTGCGATTTGCAACCGGTTCGGATTTCACCCTGAAGAAAAAGAAAGATTACACCATGGTAGTCGGCATCGACGTGTCGCGTCTGATGAGCGATATTACAGAAGATAAATGGAATGCCGCTTCGGTAACGTCCGTTGACGGTCAGCCAACAGTTGTGATCCGCGACGGAACTTCCGGCGGCAACCACGTGCTGTTCGATCTGATCAACGCCAACCTCGAAAGCGCTTTAACCCTGATCAAAGAATAAGCATGTCGGAGGCACACCGCGATATCATCGAAGGCTGCGTACGCTGGGAACGTCCTGCACAGGAACAGCTCTACCGCGCGTTTTCGAAAGACCTGTTCAAGGTGTGCAAGCTTTATGGCGCCGACACGCATGATGCCGAGGATATGCTCCACGATGCATTCATGCATATTTTCAAAAACATCGGATCGTACCATTTTTCCGGATCGTTCGAAGGCTGGATGCGCCGCGTAACCGTTAACTGCTGTCTGCAGGCACTGCGCAAGCGCAAATCCTTCACGCAATTGGCGGAAATTCCATACGTGGATGAAACGGAAATGGAAATGGAAAAAGCCATTCCGTTTGCGGCCATTCTCGAAGAAATCAACCGGCTCCCGGCCAAAGCCGGCCTGGTACTCAAACTGTATGCGCTGGAAGGCTGGTCGCATGCTGAAATCGCCGAAGAGCTCGAAATCTCTGTCGGTACTTCCAAATCCCAGCTCAATTACGCACGGACCGTGTTAAAGCAAAAACTGATCGCATGAGTGAAGAACGTCGACATACTGGCGATCAGGATGAGTTCATGCGTGACGCCTTTAACAACTGGGATGCCGGTGAGCCTGCCGATCAGTGGAAGGAGCTCGACGAATCCCTTTCGCTGGATAGCGTCTGGAGCCGTATTGACCAGACGATGGTCGATCAGACGAACACTGTCGACAATGAGCTGCGCAGCGCCTTCGACACCTGGGAGCCTGAAATGGAAGCTGACGGCTGGAACCGTCTCGATCACGCCATTCCGGATGCGAGCAACACCATGGATTCCGAGCTTCGCGCTTCTTATGATTCGTGGCAGCCGGCTGCAGCAAACGATGGCTGGAATAAGCTCAACGATGCACTTTCCATCGAGCAGGTCTGGGTACAATTGCAGCAAACACTCGAGCTACCGGTTACAACCCGCATTCCGTTTGCAAAGCTCATTGCAGCGACGATTGCAATGCTGTTTATGATTACGTCGCTTTACGATACGCCGGTTCCTGTTCAGGAGCAGCGTTCTTCGGAAATAGCATTGCTGGAAGGTTCGAAATCGTCTGGTCGCACAGCTGCGCCTGATAATGTGGATCAGACAACCGGTCAGGATCGTACGACGAATGATCTCCTTGCCGAACAGCCATTCAACGAGCCGCGTCAGCAAACCGATGTGCAGTTACCTTCCGATGAACAACAAATTGGAACGCAACAGCAGGATCTCGTTAACAATGAAGGTTCGCGTTCTTCTGACGAGCAATCGCAGCAGACAACTGATAATACTAACGTAGAACCGGATGCAGCTTCCGATATCCTCGCAACGGTCGATCCGCTTGACGTGAAAGGACTGAATACATCGATCCAACCGCTGGCCGAGCAGCATTTCCGTGTGATACCGCGTTTTTCCCCGTGGACCATACAGGTGGGAACTCAGCTGTCGTCGCTCCGTGAAGCCGATCAATCGCGCCTGACGTCTTTCCGCCCGCGCTTCGGTATGGCTGCCGACATCAGCTTCCGTCACCGCCTGGGACCTGTACAGCTCATCCACGCTTTCGGTATGAGCCAGTATTCACAGGATGTGGGCAAGTACAATAACGGTCGTTATACGAATATGCGTCAGCACATTAATTCCATCCAGTTGTCGAGCTCTGTGGGTTATTCGTACCGTCGCTATACCGTTTACGGTGGCTTGCTGTTCTCAAATGTGCTGAACGGACTGGAACAAAACCAGTACAACGCGGTGACCAATGTTTACAATTTCAAAGCCATTCAGCTGGGACTTACAACCGGTGTTGACGTGCGTTTGCTGACTTTGCCTTCGATCGGCAAACAGATCTCGCTGGGCGTTCAATACCAGTGGATCCCGAACCTGGAAGGCCCGACGGCAGCTTTCGATCACATCCACGGTATTCGGATTCAGACAAAATTTTCGTTCTGATTCCAACCTTTGCCAACCCTGTTCATCTTTAGATAAAATGAGTTTAACGCCGCAGGGCTTATAACATAATTTTGGGTTCAATAAGTTAGGTAAACATCGTCGCTCCCGGACAGGTTTGGAAGGGAAAGAAAATTACTACAAACGAGACGATGATTATTGGTGTTAGCGCACTAAGAAGAGAAGAGGGGTTTTCCCTCTTTTTCTTTTTCACCTCATTCAGAATTGGATTTTTTTGGCATTCCCGCACCGGCCGCTTTCGTAACTTGATCGTAGTTTCGAAAAGCATGAAAACAAGTATTCTCAGCCTGTTGCTGATCTTGGGATTGGTCGGCCTGGCATCCTGTAAAAAAAGACAGGTCCGCAAGATCGAGTCCAGTGTAACGGAAGGGACCTGGAGGATCACACAATATACGGATGACGGCGTGGATGAAACATCGGATTTCAATGGCGACGTTTTTACGTTTATGGACGATGGCACATTGCTCGTAACCGGAACACATGAAGCTACCGGTACGTGGAGCGTTGACCGGGAAAGCAATGATGACAGCGGTGGTCGTCACATCGAATTTCGTATCAGTTTGCCACCTCCGGGNNAAGCGATGACTGGGAAGTAGAATCGCATTCGGATTCGCGCCTCGAATTGAAAGACGACAGCGGGAATGATGAAAATGGCGAAGATTTTTTAACTTTTTCACAGAACTAGAGAAAATAAATCGGAAATTTAAATAAACCGGTTGATTTCTCTTTTTTGTTTGTTTTCAACGAGTTGAGCAACGAGCGGACACGTGTGACCGTCTTGTCAAAAACAGGTTAAACCTGCGCTATGTCAACATTACTACTCAACAGAACGCTGTTCGCAGCGTTGCTGTGCTTTCCGCTACTGGCAACCTCCCAGATCATGACCGTTAACGGTGCCGTGGTTACTGTTACAAATGGTGCCATTATGCACGTCAATGGCGGTCTTACCCTTGAAAACAATGCCGACTTCACCAACAACGGAACGACGACCGTTACCGAAAACAGCACGTTGCCGCTTGCCGGGACTTTCAGCCTGCTTTCCGGATCGGAAGCTTCGGGGAACGGAACCTATCGGGTGGAACAGGATTGGATCAACGACGCGATCTTCACCGCAGATGCCAGTACCGTAGAGCTGTTTGGTAACACCCAACAGTTCATTACCAGTACAACGGGAACGGCAACAACCTTTAATAATCTCACATTAACGGGAACCGGTGTTGGCGCAGACAAAAAGAAATCCCTGCTGAACGTCAACGCATCGACCAGTCCGACGGGGATTTTAACCATCAACAACCGGGAACTGGAAACGCAAACCAATTCGTTCTTTGTACTCAATCCCGCTACAACAGCCGTTACGAATACACAGACCGCCGGATTCGAAGGATTTGTCAGTAGCCTCACACCCGGAACGTTCTCACGTGTAACGAATCAGCAAACGGCTTATCTCTTTCCGACCGGATCGAGTGCAGCTACCTTGCGTTACCGTCCTGTCGAGCTCACACCGAATGCCTCTGCCAACGGCATTTACACGATTCGTTTCAACAATTTCAGCGGAACAATTTCAGGCTATAACGTTGACGAGAACGACGAAACGATCTGTACGGTAAATCCGCTGTATTTCCATGCCATTCAACGTGGCGTCGGACCAAATGCCGATATCCGAATGTTTTATGCTCCTGCAGCCGATGGCGATTGGTCGGGAATGGCGCATTGGCTGAACACTGGTGCGGAGTGGACCAACATGCTTGCGGCTGCGACCGGAGCGAATGCGGGTTTTCAGACGGTGACCAGGACTGGCTGGAACTTTACCAATCCTTCCGATGCCTACGTTCTGGCCAGGGTACGCCNNGCTCAATTGCCCGGCAATCTGCGAACAATCTTCAGGAAACGTTTTCACCGCCGAAGGAAACGCTGCGTCTTACGGATGGACGTTTCCTTCGGGTGGAACGATCACCGATGGCGACGGCACTTCTTCCGTAACCGTCGACTGGACAACCGGAACAGGTGACGTAACCGTTTGGGCTATCGGGCAATTCGGGTGTAATTCCCGACCGGTAACCTGCCAGCCGAATGTTTTTCCGCAACCGGATGCACAGTTCAGCTACAGCAACGATCCTTCGGGCGTGCAGTTTAACGATAATTCAACCGGCGCCACAGAATGGGACTGGGATTTCGGCGATGGAAACGGCTCCGCTTCTGAAAATCCGTTCTATCAATACGGGGATGGCGGAACGTATACCGTTGTGCTGACTGTTTCCAACGATGGCGGCTGTTCCGCAACGACTTCACAATTGATTTCCATCGACGACCGCATTGTTGTTCCGAACGTATTCTCACCGGACGGCGATGGCGTGAACGATTTCTTTACGATCACATCTGGCGGTTTGAAAAGCTACTCGCTGATCATCGTTAACCGCTGGGGAAATGTGGTCTTTGAATCCGATAATCCGACCGTTCACTGGGACGGCACTTCAAATGGAAAAGCCTGCGACGAAGGTGTTTACTTCTACCAACTGCAAGCCGCTTCCGGAACGAACGAATATGCCTTCGACGGCATGGTAACCCTCATTAAATAATCAACATGAAGAAACTAACAGTTATTGTATCCGCTTGCGCTTTGCTGAGCATGGAAGCGGCTTTCGGCCAGAACAACGTGGGCTTCGGAACGAGTACTCCGGAACCAAGCTCGATCGTGGAAATGGAATCGACCACGCAGGGTGTGCTCGTGCCGCGCATGACAAGTGCACAACGTCTGGCAATCGTTGCTCCGACCGAAGGATTGATGGTGTACGATATTACAGTCGATTGTTTCTTTTTCTATGAAACGACTTCAGCCAGCTGGCAAAACCTGTGTTCTGCCGGGGCAGCGGGGCCACAAGGTCCTGTTGGTCCAGCCGGTCCTGCTGGTCCAGCCGGTCCTGCTGGACCTCAGGGTCCGCTAGGAGTAGCCGGTCCCGCAGGAGCTGCAGGTGCAGCTGGTGCAACAGGCCCAGCCGGTCCACAAGGTCCTCAAGGTGATCCGGGTCCTGCTGGTGCAGCCGGAGCAACGGGCCCGCAAGGTCCATCCGGTGTGATCAATCGCTACCATGTATATGGAACGGCATCGAGAAACGGCGTTACTTCAACTACACCTACGCTTCAACCGGGAATGTCGCAAAACATCAACCTGGCGGCACCGTCAACTGTTGTGATCTGGGCAACGATCGGCGGACTCAACACGTTGATTACAAGCGGCGCTTACTCGCTGGTAGACATGATCATTTACGTAGACGGAAACTTTTTGCCAAACGGCGGCTGGAACCGTTTTTCTGTAGTGAACTCGAGCGCGTCGAACTCGATGAATACCTGTGCGATCAATACGGTGATCAGTCTTCCTGCCGGTGCGCATACGATCGAGCTGCGTACGGCGCGCAATGCCGGAAACACACCGGTTTCGATCGGTGGTAACGCTGCGTTGGAAGTGAATCCGGGTGAAATGACTATTTTAATTCTGAACTGATGAAAACGGTAATTCTAAGCACCTTTTTACTGGCCGGAAGCAGTATTTTCGCGCAGGAAAAGGTTACGACAGCGAAACAAGGCACGCCACAGCCGGTTCAGGAAGCTCCAACGGAAATTGCTACGGACAGTGTGACGATTCATACCTTGTCACGAACTGGAACACCGAAGACGGTTGCAGCAGATCCGCAAGCTGTTCCGGTGGAATCTCAGCCAAAAACGATCAGTCCGGCCCGCAAACCGGATTAAGCTTATTTAGTCAGCCAGAGCAGGAATTCCCGGTTGCCGTCGCCGCCTTTGATGGGCGAATCCATCTGTTGTTTGACGGTCAGCCCGCTGTTAGCAGCCGCTTTGGAAACATTTGCGATCACTTCGGGATAAAGCGCCGCATTTTTGACGATGCCGTGCTTGTCGACCTGTCCTTTTCCGACTTCGAACTGCGGTTTTACCAATGCAATTACATCAGCGCCCGGTTTCAGATGCGGAACGAGGAACGGCAGGACTTTTTCCAGGGAAATGAACGAAACATCGATCACGGCGCCGTCGACCGGTTCCGGGAAATGATGGTGAGTGAGCTCGCGCACGTGTGTTTTCTCAAAATTCGTGATGCGCGGATCGTCGAGCAATTTGGCCGCCAGCTGTTTCGAGCCTACATCGATGCAGGTTACGTGTGTAGCGCCTTTGGAAAGCAAAACCTGGGTGAAGCCCCCTGTTGAAGCGCCGATATCCATCCAGTGGCGATTTTCAACGGTTACCGGCCATTGATCCAGCGCTGCGATCAGCTTCAATGCTCCGCGCGAAACCCATTCCAGTTCCTGTGACAATAATTCGATGACTGCATCGACCGGAATTTTCTTGCCGGGTTTGTCGAGCGTTTTACCGTTCACCAGCACGTCACCGTTGCGGA
This sequence comes from Flavobacteriales bacterium UBA5871, assembly GCA_002432085.1. Lineage (GTDB taxonomy): Bacteria > Bacteroidota > Bacteroidia > Flavobacteriales_D > Crocinitomicaceae > Fluviicola. Next base: position 6,666 of record DJFN01000021.1, on the reverse strand, counting down.
TGAGCTCGTCTCCGCGGGTTCGGGTGGAAACCAATCCACGTTGTAACAACAGTTTGTCGAGTCGCTCTTCCATGGCGTAAAGATAAATAAAGGCCTCTAAATGATGTTTCACTATAAAAGGCACAAAAGTTTAGCTTCTAAACTCAATCGTTGTATAAGATTTTCTTTTGTGTAGACTCCGCTTGTGGGAGGCGCTTTCATCTTCGCTAGTACGTCCCAAAAAGCTTTTGCGTCTTTTGTGGTAAAGAAAATGGGATCGCCATTCAGTAATCACTAGCTAAAAACAAGAATTTCAAAAAATAATCGATTTATTTTCCAACCATCCAAAAACCCTTGCATCAAAGTAGAAAAGATTCAGAGTTTCTCTCTGAGGTTTGGTAAATTGGGTTTTTTAGGTTTAGAAAAGGGTGTTTGTTTAAAACGAGCTCCCTTTTCTATTTTTTAGCTGTTTCCACGTCAACGATTTCCTGCCAGAAATCGCGGATCGAAATACCGTCTGCTTCCAGCATTTGCGGCACCAGGCTCGCTGATGAAAAACCAGGCGTCGTATTCACTTCGATCAGATAAGGCTCGTTGTTTACAACCATAAAATCGATGCGCGCGATGGATCGCAGCTGCAGCAAAACATAACAGCGTTTCGCAACTTCCCAGACTTTATTGCGCACTTCTTCCGGAATACGGGCCGGTGTGATTTCCTGTGATTGTCCGAGGTATTTCGCTTCGTAATCGAAAAACGAATTTCCGGTCACGATTTCCGTCAGCGGGAGTGCGTGAATGCCGTTTTTTCTTCGGAAAACACCACAAGTCACTTCGGTTCCGTCGAGGAAAGCTTCAATGACCACGGTTCCACCTTCGGCAAAAGCTTTTTCGAGTGCCGGGCGCAATTCAGCGCGTTCATTTACCCGGGAAATACCGAAGCTGGAACCCGAATCGGACGGTTTCACAAAGCACGGCAGGCCGAGCTGGTCGATGATCGCGTTTTCATCTGCTTCGGACAAATTGGTCAGGAAAACGGAGTCTGCCACCTTAACGCCGAATTTGCTCAGAAACTGGTTGCAGTACCATTTATCGAAGGATAATTCCGAAGCCAGCGCACCCGAATTGACGTACGGAACGCCTTTCATGTCGAGGTAAGCCTGCAACTTTCCGTTCTCGCCCGGATTGCCATGAATGTAGATCAATCCGAGGTCGATTTTACGCGTTTGTCCGGCGTCCTCGTAAGTGAATTGCTCCATATTGAACGGCACACGTCCGTTGGAAGCATGAGCAAACCAGCCGTCGCGGGTCACTTCGATCTTCACGATCCGGTAAGTTCCCGGGAAATGATCGCTGATGGTTTGTGCGCTTTTCATCGAAATGTCGAATTCGGAAGAGAAGCCGCCGCAGAATAATCCAACTGTTTGCATACCTGTGTTCTTTCAGGCGAAATTACGCACAGGCAGTTTGGTTACAGCGATTGCCACACCTAAAGTTTTCATACCGGATTGTTGAAAGGTTGATTTGTACCGTTTCGGGTCGAATCACATTCTTTCTATATTTGTTTTCTCATTCGGATAAGATGGAATTTCTGAGCAAATTACGCAGCTTCATTTGGAGCAAGCACTTTCTGAAGCATACGGGGTTCATTGTACTGACGTACATTGTGATCGTCGGAGGCACTGTGCTCTACCTTGACAGCTACACCAATCACGGGGATCGTATCGAGGTACCGAACGTCGTGGGCAAGAAAGTCAGCCAGGCACAACTGCTGCTGGAAGAGCGCGATCTCACGATCGAATTGCTGGATTCCGTTTACCGTCCTGATCTGCCGGTCGGAACGATCGTGAGCCAGGATCCGGAAGCAACCCGCAAAACGGACGTTTACGTAAAAGAAGGTCGTATCATCCGCGTGCAGGTGGCCAAAAACACCCGTTTGATCGAAATGCCGAGCCTGATCGATAAGTCGGAGCGTTTCGCCGAAAGCGTATTGAAAAACCGCGGATTGAAATACCGCAAGGAATACCGCGAAACGAACGAAGCGAACGGTGCTGTTTTGCAGCAATTGTATAAAGGCGCGCCGATCAAGGAAGGTAAGCGTATCCCGATCGGATCGGTGATTACGATCATTGTTGGTAAGAATGAAGGCGGTATGCCGGTCGAGCTTCCTAATTTGGTCGGAATGACAATATCCGAGGCCCGCGGACGTTTAAGTGGTACTTCATTGAGCCTCTTGCTGGGCAGCTGTGAAGGATGTTTGAACGAGCAGGATTCCACTTCGGCGATCATCACCATTCAAGGTCCTGAGTATATTTCGGAAGGAGCGATGATTCCTGCCGGTACAACTATTACCGTTTCGGCGTCCAAAACAGGAACACCATAAGCAGCGGCCTAAACCGGAAAGAATGAAACAACTGCTTACAGTTATTGCAGCCATCGGGCTGTCACCGCTTTTTTTTGCACAGGACTCTGCCGGGCCGATCATGCGAATGCCGCTTGCTAAGAAATCTGCAAAGCAGCCNNGCCGGTGGCAAAATCGTCCATCAATACCATTGACAGCACCTTTCATTACCTTCCCGACACGCTCGAGCTGCCGTTTTTCGATGAATTTTCCATTTCGCGTTACCAGGTCTATGATGCAGATTATACCGATCCGAATGTTACCAGCGAGCTATTCTACCGTTTGACGGACCCATCGGAGAACCCACTGCCGGCTTCAACGGCGCTGACCAGCCAGGTTACTTATCGCCGGACAGTCGACGTGGCCAACAGCGAGATAACGGATGTGAATCACACACCGACGCCGCTTCGCAAAGGCAACATGACTTCTTTTCCGATCAATTATACGCTCACGAACGGTTATCCACCTTATATCGTGATCGATACGATCGATTTTCCGAATGATCCGGATACGATCTGGATCGACGCCGATCTGACGCAGGATTCCGCGCGTATTTTCCACGTGGCAATCAACGATCCGGGCGCTTTATGGATCGATCATCATACGTACCATAATTATACGCTGGCAATCGATCCCTGGTCGCTTGGTGTGGCTACCTTCGACGGGCTCGATGAAACCGGCCATCCTTACAATTTTGGCTCGGCGACCAGCGGTGTTGCCGATTTTCTGACTTCCAAGCCATTGGATCTTTCTGGACTTGCGCCAGGCGATTCGGTTTACATCAGCTTCCTGGTGCAGTCGGGCGGTTTTGGAAATGAAGCGGAGGTCACTGATTCCATAATGCTTGAATTCTACGATGCTACGGCCGATGAATGGAATTATGTCTGGGGCATGCGTGGCACTTACCTGACCAATATCGATTCGTTTTTTATCGGTCACGTGCCGATCCGTTCGGAAATCTACTTCACCGATGCTTTCCAGTTCCGTTTCAAAAACTACGGTGGACTTTCCGGCTCACTCGACCATTTCCACCTGGATTACGTGCATCTGCGCGCAGAATCCGGCTACCAGGACACGATCTTCCCGGATTTTGCATGGTCGTATCCGATCGGCTCACTGATTAAAGATTACACGTCCGTTCCCTGGGACCACTGGAAAAACAACTTCACCGGAAAAATGAACGACGCCGTTCACGTAACGGTGCACAACAGCTTCTTCGAGGCTAAAAACCCGCTTGTTTCACAAACCCAGGTGTCACTTTCGGGCGCGCTCGAAACGACATTTACCATGAACAACGGTGTGATGACGGCGGGTGATCCGGAAAACGACTACAACGAATACCGTACGTTCCATAGCTACCATGATTTTTCGACCGGCTACCATTTCGACGAAACGGCTCCGGGCGATGAAGTTGTGTTCGATATTAAAGGACTGGCAACTATTCAGGCGCCGAATCTTCCGCTGAACGACACGTGCTATGCGAAACAGGTATTCAGCGATTATTATGCCTATGACGACGGAAGTGCCGAACAGGTTTATGGCGTGGTAGGCGTTCAGGGACGTCTGGCTTACCAGTTCGAAGCGTATGAAGCCGATTCGCTGATCGGTGTGCGCATGAGCTTTGTGCCGTCTGTGAACGACGTTTCCAATAAGCTGTTCCTGCTCACCGTTTGGGGCGATGATGGAGGACAACCCGGAGCTGTGTTGTATGAAGACGAATTTTTCTTTCCGCGCACGCCGCATTATGAAGAAGGCTTCGGGCAATTTACCGACTATTACCTGGCCGACACGATGAAATTGCCGATCAGCGGTGTGTTCTACGTGGGCTGGCGTCAGATGAGCGCCGATCGTCTCAACATCGGTTTTGATATGAACAATCCGAACGCAGATAAAATCTTCTTTTCCATCAATGGCGGCTCTTCGTGGGCCAACGCTACTGTTGACGGAAGTATGCTGATGCGTCCGGTATTTTCGACCGCAGCCAATGTCGATCTTTCCGTGGGCGAGCAGGAAGCAATGTTGCCCTGGGAAGTGTATCCGAATCCGACAAACGGCGAAGTTTCCATCAAATGGGAAAACGACACGCCGTTTCCTGGAGCTGTTTGCCGCGACGCGCAGGGCAGAACGATCGCACTGATCGAGGCCGGATCGTCTTCGCTGAAAATGGACCTGAACAGCGTTCCTGCCGGATTGTATTTCGTTGAACTCAACGGGCCGCAGCGCCAGGTTAAAAAGGTTGTACGCTACTGATGAGCACCGAACCCCGGGAATTAGAGAACGAAAACGAAGAAGAGGAGCTGTATGAGCATTACCGCTTCCGCTCCGATCCCGGACAAGAGCTGCTGCGCATCGATAAATTTCTGCTGGACCGTCTTCCGGGTACATCACGCAATAAAATCCAGGTAGCTGCCCGCAACGGCAATATCCTTGTCAACGGAGCGAAAGTCAAGCCCAATTACCGTATCAAGCCGCGGGATGAAGTTTCTGTCGTGCTGCCTTATCCGGTGCGCGAGATCGAGCTGATCCCGCAAAATATTCCCATCGATATCGTTTACGAAGACGACGCGGTGATCGTAGTGAATAAGCCTTCCGATATGGTCGTTCATCCCGGTTACGGCAATTATACGGGAACGATGGTCAATGCGCTGGTCTATCACTTCGACAACCTGCCGCACCGTATCCAGGATTATTTCGGCCGGCCGGGACTCGTACACCGTCTCGATAAGCATACAACGGGTATTATGGTGGTGGCCAAGACGGAAAATGCACTCACCAATCTTGCCCGCCAGTTCTACGATCGCACGACGGAGCGCCGCTACCACGCATTGGTTTGGGGTGATGTAAAAGAAGACATGCGCATCGAAGGGCATCTTGGCCGCTCGCTGCAAAACCGAAAAATGATGACCGTTTTCCCGGACGGAGCTCACGGCAAACACGCGGTAACGCATGTTAAAGTGCTGCGCAGCTTCGGATTGGTGACACTGGTGGAATGTAAGCTCGAAACCGGCCGCACGCACCAGATCCGTGCACACATGAAGTGGGTAGGCCATCCGCTCTTTCACGACCTTGAATACGGAGGCGATACCATTCTTCGCGGAACGACCAGTGGTCCGTATAAACAATTCATCCAAAACTGCTTCGATCTGATTCCGGGGCAGGCACTTCATGCCAAAACGCTCGGATTTGAGCATCCGGAAACCGGAAAATGGCTGCAATTTGACTCCGAATTACCTGAAGGTTTTCAAGAAATTCTGCGAAAATGGGAAACCTATACGCAGGGAAATCAACTGTGAATTACTGGCTGAGAATGAGTCAATTGACTCGGAATGAGCTCTTTTTGGGCTGGAACTCCCTGTTTTACTGGGTTGTACAGATTTCCAACGTTTGAAACCGGAAGAGTACTTTTTTAATACGTTTGATACTACGTTCGGAATTTTCGATTATTTTCGGCAATCGCTCCCAAAGGGTAAAATATTGATGCGGAATTTGTCCACGTCGGTTTTTTTTAGTTCTTTCGGGGTTAATTTAACAAAAGTCTGCACCTTGCTATGAATGTTAAAACTCTTCTGATACTAGCCTTTTTAGGCATGACAGGCACGCTAACCGCCCAGTCGAAATACATTAAAGATGCAAATCTGAAATACGCCAGCGAGAATTATTGCGAAGCGGCGAGCAAATGTGCGTTAGCTTACACCAAAATTGCCCGTAAAAGCAACAAAGCGCTTTCTATCAAGGGAGATATGGCTTATAAAACAGCCGAATCTTACCGTCAGATCGAGAATGTAAAAGAAGCTCACGACTGGTACGAAAAAGCGATCCTGCTGAAGTACTATGAAACAGAACCGTTAGTATACCTCTACAATGCAGAAGTATTGATGGTGGCGGGCGAGTACAAGGAAGCACAGAAGAACTTCCAGGCATACAAAGCCCTCGTTCCGGGAGACATTCGTGCAGAAAACGGTCTGAGATCCTGCGAAATGCAGCTCAATGATACATTCAAGGAAAACAAAACGCGTCACATCGTGACCAACGTTTCCCGTCTGAACCGCGAGGGCTACGAGATGTCACCGATGTTCGTTGACCGAAAGNNTACCTGCGAAACGTACATGGACATCTATACAACCAAATTCGACAACAAAGGCAACTTTACCGAAGAGAAGCTGATCGAAGGAGAAGAGATCAACACAGAAGACAACGAAGGAACAATCTGCATCGACGGACGTGGAAAAACGATGTTCTTCACCCGTTGCCCGAACGTGAAAAAGCAAAACCTCGGCTGCGACATCTGG
>DJFN01000175.1 GCA_002432085.1 Flavobacteriales bacterium UBA5871 | reverse complement strand
AAACCTGATTTCCGTAAAAGACACCATCAATAACTTTTTAAGTATTGAAAACAGACCTATTTACTGGATGCGATTAAGTGATAATCCGAACTCTGATGAACCTGAACCGGAAGTTCTTTACACTGCTATTCATCACGCAAGAGAACCTAACTCCCTGTCAGAAGTAATCTTCTACATGTGGTACCTGCTCGAAAACTACAATACAAGCGACGAGATCAAATACCTGGTCGACAATACAGAAATGTACTTCGTTCCGATGATCAATCCCGACGGCTATATCTATAACCAGAACGACGAGCCCGACGGCGGTGGAATGTGGCGCAAGAACCGTCGCAACAATGGCGGCAGTTACGGTGTCGATCTGAACCGCAATTACTCCTACGGCTGGGGAACGACCGGTGTGAGCATGAACCCGAGCAGCGATACGTATCCCGGAACCGGGGCCTTCTCCGAGCCGGAAACACAAGCTATCAAATGGTTCTGCGAAAACCGCGACTTTATGTTCGCGTTCAACGCCCACACGTATGCGGACGATATCCTCTTCCCGATCGGAACGACCGCCGCGGAATTTGCCGAAGACCACGATTACTTCGACGCGTTCACGCATCACATGGTGCAATACAACGGCTATACAGCCATGAAAAGCTCCGAGCTTTACGAAGCTTCCGGCGATTCCGACGATTATATGTACAAGGAGGACCTGGGTGTAAAATCCGAGATCTTTGCCATGACACCGGAAATCGGCAGTGATGACGATGGTTTCTGGCCTGCTTCGGCCGACATTACCGCCATCTGCCAGGAAATGTGCTTCCCGAATCTCGTTCTGGCGCATCTTTCCCACAAATACCTCGTAGTGAAAGACACCGATCCAACGATGATCGCTACAATGACCGGCAACTTCAACCATTCTGCGTACCGTCTCGGACAGGAAAACGGGGCCGTTACGGTTTCCATTACGCCGCTGGAAGGCATTCTAAGCATCAGCAACACTTCCACGCACGATCTCGATCTCATGGAAACGGAAAACGGCGCGATCGGCTATACGCTGGATCCGGGTATTCAGTTCGGCGACCAGATTCGTTATGTGCTCAACACCGAATACGGTCTGTGGACGGACCGCGATACGATTACCAAAACCTTCGGATCGATCACCTCGCAGTTCATCGACGACGCAGCGAATACCATTAACTGGACCGGTAACTGGGGGACGACTACAGCCGAATTCGTTTCGCCGACCAAATCCTTTACAGACAGCCCGAGCGGCGATTATCCGAACAGCGTAACGCGCACGTATACGTTCAACGAAACTATCGATCTGACCAGCGTAACCGAAGCCGGCGTTCGTTTCTATGCGAAGTGGGACATCGAAAACGATTACGATTTCTGCCAGTTCCAGGTGTCGGTTGACGGCGGAACGAACTGGATCGGTCAGTGCGGCCTTTACACCAATGCCGGCAGCTCACTCGATGGCGTTCAGCCCGAAGATGAACCGCTTTACGACGGAACGCAAAACAACTGGGTGCTCGAAGAAATCAGCCTTTCCGACTATATCGGCCAGAGTATTCGCCTGCGTTTTATCCTGAAATCCGACGGCGGCGTTCGTGCCGATGGCTACTACTTCGACGACTTCGAAATTCTCTACAACCAGGATTTCACCGGTCTCGATGAACAAGCCGCTCATGCCGTTCACGTGATGCCGAATCCGGCGAACAGCTATGCGGTGATCAGCCTCGAACAGCCTGTTGCAAGCGGAACGATCGCTGTTTACAGTCTCACAGGCGAATTGGTTTACACGGAAGATATTCATTCGCTGACTAACAAGATCGAGCTCGATACGCAGCTGTGGAGCGAAGGAATCTACACAGTTGTGGTTTCCGGGACCGGAACAGCTGTAGCGCCTTCCAAAATGGTGGTAATTCATTAACCAGCCCGTATAAACGGTTTGGGTCGAAAACAATTAGGAACATTATCGTTGGAAGCTACTTCATAAAATTACCCTCCGCGATCCTACTGTCGACCCGCCGGAAAAGCAGAAAAGACGTCGGAAAAGGCGTTGAAAAGAACCGCAATCGGGTAAATCTACCTATTGAAGGCGGCATGTTTTACAGGTTTTTCGTATTTTTCAGGGAAGGAAAACGAGTATATGCAAAAGAAAATCTGGCTTATCCTGATGATCCTTTTCTATATCGGTGCCGGGGTCAATCACTTTCTCCATGCTGAATTCTACCTGGAAATCATGCCGTCCTGGATACCATTTCCAGCCTGGACGGTCCAGATCAGCGGCGGTGTGGAAATCCTGTTAGCGCTGCTTCTGATCTTCCCTGTGACACAATCGGCGTCGGCATGGGCAATCAGCGTAATGCTGATCATCTTCTTCATCTGCATCCACATCCCGATGGCGCTCGATTTTGACGGATGGGACGACTGGCTGTGGTGGTTTGCCATCGTGCGATTGCCGGTCCAGTATTTCCTCTTTCGCTGGGCACATAGGTATACGAAAGGAAATACGGTGTACTTTTGGGGAAATCCCGACAGACAATGAAATTCCTGCCAGCATTGCTGCTTATCCCCGTGATTTCCTGGGGACAGCAGTCACTTGAGATCACACGGCTCACCGATAGCATCTGGATCACAACGACCTACCAGAAATACGGCAATGACCTGATTCCATCCAATTCGATGGTAATGGCTACGAACAATGGCGTTATCATTATCGATACACCATGGGACACGACGCAGATCGAACCTTTGTTCGACAGCATTAATCTGCATTTTCACCAACCAGTGGTGTTTTGCCTTGCTACGCATTTTCATGCCGATCGCACAGGCGGTTTTTCGCTGATGCGCAGACATAACATCGCAACGTGGTCATCGGAAATGACGAAAGAATATTGCCTCAAGCGCGATGAGCCGATAGCGGAATTCACCTTTGAAGGCGATACGACCTTCACCATTGGTGGAACGACGTTCGAAACGTACTATCCCGGAGCCGGACACGCGCCGGACAACATCGTGCTTTNNGATCCTGTACGGCGGCTGCTTCGTCAAAAGCATCGAAAACCACGAATTGGGAAATATGGCCGACGCCGATTCGAAGTCCTGGAAAAAAGCCGTCAAAAAGGTCCTGAAACGATACAAAAAGCCCCGATATGTCATACCGGGACATTATTCATGGGATTCGCCGGAAGCTCTGGAGCACACGTTAAAGCTGCTGAAAACCGCTCCTAAGCATTAGCTCGAACTACTCACACTAAAACATGAAGCGATCGCAGTGAAAACGGAGAGCTACTTCGTGTCAAACTCACTAAAAAAGAAAAGGGATCACTGCTTTCACAATAATCCCGCTTCTTTTTATGTAATAAGTATCAGAACTTCAGCAATCCGAATTTCTCTTTCGTACCCATTCGCAACACCATGAGCATTTCGCCGGTGTTGTAATCGGTATTGAAAAGCTTCGGAATGGCGATCGCTTCAGCTTCCGCGCGACCAAAGAACGTGCTGCGGGTTGATTCGCCCGTAGCAAGATCCAGCTCGACTTTAGCCACACAGTTGGTTTTCTTTCTGTAGCTGGCGTATTCGATATCACGATACTGGTCCGGCTCGATGAAATTCCCGCCTTCGTTGTAATTCTTCAGGTTGTCGTTGAACAGCAACACGAGCTTCGACTCGTTGCAGTATTCGGCAAACGAACTCAGGTAGCCACCGTCATTGGCTGAAACCTGGTGTTTCGGGATCTTTTTCACCCATGCGAAATCGCCGGTCAGCGTGATCTTGTATGCGATGATATCGTGGTAATGGTAATGATAAGTCGTTGTCGTCGTTCGGGAAGTTCCTGTACCGGTCGTTGTTGTGGTCACGATCACATAATACTGCTCCATCAGACCGACCATGCTTCCGTCAGGCAATGTAATATTGCTGCGGATGTCGTAGCTGTATAACGTCGGTTCGCCTTTTCCTTTAGCCTCGCGCTTATCGGCTTTCTTTTTTTGTCTTTCGGTCCAGTATTGCGTCACGAAATCTTTTTCGAAGGGATTGTAGCTTTCGTTCGTCACATCCTTTGTATCGAAATTGATCGTTACGTGGAAGATTCCGCTTACACCTTTGTTGTCCTCGCCGTAAAGTCCCGTACAAAACAGCTTATCGCCATTTCCCGCCAACGCCAGCTCGAAAATCTTCTTGTTGGCCAGCTCGAGGTTCATTTCTTTCGTTCCTTCAGGCGTAACTTTCATCAGGATCACGCGCTCGAGGCTGCTGTAATCTTTCACACGACCGCTTGTCGTGACGTTGTACACTTTGGCAGCGATGTAGTAGTCGCCGGAATTAGTCAGAAAACGGTAGGTAATATCACTCTGGCGCGCTTCGTACTGCGACTCGTATTCACCTTCGGAAATGGTCTTGAATTCGGCATTGATGATCTTGTAGCCGAAACGCTCGTTTTCTTCACGCGAAGCCGGGATGGAATATTCGAGGCAGAAAAATTCCTGGTTCGGCGACTGCAGCACATTGAATTCCCCTGCTCTGCGGAAGCCTTTCGGATAAGCATATTCAGCCAGCAGTATCGCTTCACCTTCAGGTGTACAGCTTTCGTCGTAGGGCTGCATGTATAACCTGTTCATTCCTTCTTTTTTGTCGGAAAGGAAAATAAGGGCCTTGTCTTTTAAAGACACAATGCGCTCAACGCTTCCCGATCCAGTCGGAACTTTTTTATCGATTTTTTCCGTGGTCGTCAGCGTGAAATTATCGTGGTAGCCGAGGTAAGGCGAGCCCAGCAAAGCTCCTCCCGACCAACGGGTAGTGTAAAATTTCGATCCTCCGACCGGCAATACCGATGTGGTACGTCCTTTGGTTTTCTCAAGCGGCCCCCACTCAACGGATTGTCCATAGGAAAAAGACAAAAAGCAGATGAAGGCGGCAGATAGTATACGTTTCATTTTAAATGAATTTGATTGTCGCACAAAGCTAAAATAGTTCCTGCAAATACAACGCCAGAACGTTGGAAAGTGCTTTGAAATTGCGCTTTCTTCCTTCGAAATTCGGAAACCTGTTTGCCGCAGCTTATATTTGTATATGCTTCTGCGCCCTCTGCAAGCGATTCACACTGGTATTTTCTGGCTGCGCGATCGGCTCACGCCTCGTCAGTTCCTGCTGCTGTCCAGCGTTTTCGTCGGCATTTCGGCAGCGCTCGCGGTCATCGTGCTGAAGACCTTTGCACACTATGTTTTTGTCTTCGCATCCGATCTCAATGATAAAGTCCGTTTCCAGTACCTGAGTATTATTTTACCGGTTTTCGGGATCGTGCTCACCGTGTTTATCGTAAAGCGTTTTCTGAACGGCAACCTGGAAAAAGGCACCTGGCGGATTATTTATGCCATTACCAAGCGTTCCAGTATTCTGCCGCGCGCGCAGATGTATGCCCAGATCATTACCAGCTCTATCACCGTTGGTTTTGGTGGCTCTGCCGGACTCGAATCACCGGTAACGATCACCGGAGCTGCTTTCGGCTCGAATTACGCCCGGACGTATCGCCTTTCGACCAAAGAACGAACCTTGCTTCTCGCCTGCGGTGTGGCTGCCNNTGCTTTTAACGCACCAATTGCCGGCGTGCTTTTTACCATGGAAGTGCTCCTGGCCGATGTCGGCATTACGGCGTTCATTCCGCTCATGCTGGCTTCCGCTACGGGCGCATTGGTTTCCGGTGTTATTCTGACAGATAAAGTCCTGCTTTCCTTCAAAGGCCAGCAGGATTTCGCTTTCGGAAACATTCCGTTCTACATCGTTCTCGGCGTTCTGACCGGCTTTATTTCCGTCTATCATTCGCGCATGTTTGTGCGCATCGAACACTTTTTCGAGCGGCTTCACTGGAAGAAATATACCAAAGCCATTTTCGGAGCGCTGCTGCTGTCGTTGCTGATCGTGCTCTTTCCTACACTGTTCGGCGAAGGTTATGAAAGTATCCGAACGCTTTCCTTCCCGAACCCGGAACAAATGCTGAAGAACAGCTTTTTCGAGCCGGTGATGAAGTATCCGTGGGTGCTGGTAGCCGTTGTCGGACTGACGCTGCTGCTCAAATCCATTGCTACGGGCATTACGCTTGGAAGCGGCGGTAACGGCGGTAATTTCGCCCCGTCGCTGTTCGTGGGATCGTATACCGGTTTCGCTTTTGCACAAGGACTCAATCTTACGGGCGTTTTTGCCGCTTTGCCGGTTACGAACTTCACGATGGTCGGAATGGCGGGCATGCTCAGCGGTTTATTCCACGCGCCGTTGACAGCTATGTTCCTTATCGCCGAGATCACAGGCGGCTACACGCTGATGATCCCATTGATGATCGTTTCTTCAATCAGCTTCGCGATTTCAAAGCGCTTCGTGCCCCATTCGATGGATGTACAGAAGCTCGCCGATGAAGGACACGTGATGCGTGCCGATAAGGACAAACACATTCTTTCGTCCATCGATCAGTCTGAAATCCTGGAAGAAATGGTTGTTGTGCTCGGCCCGAAAGACACCGTTGCGACGCTGTTCACCACGATTGAAAATACACGACAGGCCTTGTTCCCGATCATCAGCGAGCAAGGAAAACTGCTCGGCATGCTTTACCTCGACGATCTCCCCGAATTGCTGCCAGTGTATCTCAATCAACCGGAAACGCTGCTGGAAACAATCATGGAACCCATTACGTTTGTCGCCACGCCGGATGATTCGATGGAAGAAGTCATGATCACGTTCGAGCGATCACGGTTGAATTACCTGCCGCTCGTGCTCCAGGATCAGGTCATCGGTTATTATTCCAAAGCGCGACTGCTGGAAGCTTACCGCAGGAAGATCAAGGAAAGCACGATCGAATAGGCACAAAAAAACGATTCCGATTATTCATCGGAACCGTTTTTAATCATAGGATAATGGTCCAGTCTGTGGGCCCGCCGGTAGTTCAAGCGACATTTTCTTCACCGTCGGCTTCCTTGATCTCATCGTTCAGGTAAGCCACGTAGTTACTGTAATCTTCTTTCAGTCGGTCAAGCTTCACCTCATCGGCCACTACCGCTCGTTTCAGGATTGCCAGGTGTTCGCTTCGTTCCTGTGCTGAAGCTGTGTTTCCTTTACGCAGGTCTTTACGGAGCTTGCATTTGGTCTCACGCAGCTCTGCCTGACGCATATCACGTTGTTTACGCACGTCCTTGATGACCTGTTTCTGTTCCCAGAGATAAGCTTTCTTATCGGTTTTCAAGTAACATTTCTCGCGACGAAGGTCGGCACGCTCTTTTTTCAGCAGCCAGCGGTCTTGTTTCATCTCGTCTTGTCGCCAGTTTCGTCGGTTGTCGCGGGCTGATGTTTTCAGTTCTGCAATACGCGTTTTGTGGTCGTCGATACGGTTGATGTGNNGGATCACTTTATGGGATTTGGTCTTTACCAGACGGTTTCCCTTCATTGGATCCGGGTCCTTGCCGGCGAATGCGGTTGTTGTCGTCATCATACCCAGCACGGTCATCCCGACCGCCACCAGGTTCCTCAATGGTCTTATTTCCATAACCTGTATTTTGTGACATGGGGTTTATGCCAAAGTGATGGCAAGTGCCAGGCCACAACAGCTGTTTTCCAACTCAAAACACTGTATAACAGTAAATTAAATTGAAAATTGGATTCCTAAACAAATCCTAAATCCTTTCCGGAATGAAAAAAGGCGGTTCAAAATGAAATTTTCCTCCCTTGAGGGAGATCTTAAAATAAAAAAGAGATTACCGAACGGGTAACCTCTTTTTCACACTTATTTGAGACGTGCTGACGTTAGTCAATCCACTTATCGTCTTTCATTTCTCCGAGTATCACTACGTCTTTTGTGCGTGCGTAATCTTCTGCTGCAAGTAACATCTGTTCGCGTGTGTCGCGGCGGATGCGAATGCCTTGAGACCCGGAGTTGCGTACTTCAATGTAAAATCCGTCGCGCAAACGTGCAGGCTTTGTTGGAGGTCTTCCCATGTGTTTGAAAATTTCTGTCGTCTAATATAACAAAACAGTAAACGAACAATTAATAATTATATTTTTTTAAGAGTCCAATAAATCGGTGCTCTTTCTGGTGGTTGTTCGCCCGTATTTGGCGAACTGAACACTCTGTACCAGACCGACGATCGAAAACGCCAGCATGATGAGTGCATAAAAAACAAATCCGCCTCCTACTTCATCGAAGCTCATGGCACCCGGCTCGGCCAGCATAGCAAGATTCCAAAGGAGAAAAATCCCTGAAATACACAGACCTATGATGCCCATAACCTTCATGGTCTTGCGCTTGACTTTGACCAGACCCATGATATCGGCGGTGATGAAAAACAAAAAGAAGAACAGCGAAACGAGTCCGGCTTCTTCCGTGATGGCAGTCAAATTGCCTGAAGCATAATCATAGGAAGAATAGTACGAACTACTGAGTATATAGGAAAACCGTTCCTGCTGATACTCCGCTATATAATAGCCGCAAACGCCTATAAACACAACTGAAAGGACAATTCCGATAATATAAAGTGCTCTGTTCATGTGTGTTAAATTTCCGCGAAGATAGTAGTTTTCTTTGAATTTTCCACTGTAGCATATCACCACAAAGGAGCAAAGGCTTTTTTGGTGAGCTGTATGCTTAAGGGAGCAAAGGCGTGATCGGTTTTCATACTGTCTACATTCAATGTCCTTCTTCTTTCGGTAAGACAGCGGAATTTGCCCCGAACGAGATTCCCTTTGCTTTCTTTTTCGGGTAAGCACGTCCACGAATCTTTGCTCCTTTGTGGTAAAAAATCTACTTCACCTTATAGCTCGTTCCGCTTTCATCCATCTCCATTTCCACCAGGTCCCAGCAGATGAACAGCACCAGCAGCTTGTCGATACGGGCTTTTTTGAGATCGCTCAGGCGGTAGAGTCGGCTTAATGTCAATGCTTCGTGTTCGGCTATCAATGCCAGCAAACGCGTTTCTTCTTCGCCGAATTTTTCCGGTCGGGCGATTTTGCGTTCCCGGTGTTTCCAGACTTCCAGCAGGATTTTACTGGCCAGCAACGTGTGGTCTTTCCGGCGAACGTAAACACGCCATTTCCCTTCTTCGTCGAGGGCATAAACGGGGCGCGGAGAACGCTCTACCGTGATCTCGAGCACAAGCCGCATGTCTTCCTGCCAGACGCGGGATTCGAACGGCAATGCCGGCTTACAGTACATATCGGCTGCGGCCTCGATCATATGGATTTCTTCCGTCGGGTCGATACCCGTGATCTTACCGTTGTCTTTCACTCCTATCAGCAAACGACCGCCGTCCGTATTGGCAAAAGCAGCCATCGTTCGCGCGATCTTTTTCGAATCGTCGATGCGGAATTTGAAATCCTGTTGCTGGTGTTCGCCCTGGGAAATAAGAGCTTTGATGGAATCCATATACGAATGTACAATTCATAATGCAGAATGCACAATGGAAGGTCCCAATTATGAATTATGAATTAATTCCAGATTTCCCACGCCCGCAACGCTTGTTCTTTCAGCATGGAAAGCCCGTTGAGCGTCGCAGCGCCCTGTGCAGCGCTTTCACGAAGGAATTTCGTTTGTTCGGGATTGTAAATGAGATCGATGACCAGGTGATCGGCCGTCAGGAAAAGAAACGGGAACGGCACGCTTTCGTCGACGTTCGGAAAAGTGCCGACCGGCGTACAATTCACCACCACTTTGCAGGCGCGAAGCATGTGCTCGTTGATGGCTTCAAACGGAAACTCATCCAGGTTTTTGGGATTTCGCGCCACAAAGAGCACGTCAACGCCGATCGTCCGGAATACATGCGCAATGGCTTTCGAAGCACCACCGGTTCTGAGAAGGAGCGCGCGCTCGTGTTTATTGGTCAGAAAAGGCTTGATGGATTGCCGGAATCCGAACGCGTCGGTATTGTGGCCGATCGTTTTTCCGTTCTCAAAAGCTACGACATTGACAGCGCCGATCGTTTCAGCTTCGGGTGAAAGCTCATCGAGGAACGGAATGATGGCTTCTTTGTACGGAATCGTGACATTGAGACCGCTCCATTCGCCCGAACGCAATACGGGAACGATGGCTTCGATNNGCTCGATATTGTGATAACTGGCATCCAGCTGCTGTTTTTCGAATAATTCGGTGAAAAAGCCTTTCGAAAACGAATGCCCCAGCGTTTTACCGATTAGTCCGAATTTACGCATCTTTTGCAGCCCGAGCGGCCATTCGTGATTTCAGGAACGCAATGATCATCGGCAATACGGAAATGAAAATAATGCCGAGACAAACCAGGTCGATGTGCTCACGGATCCAGACCACTTCGCCCAGCAGGTAGCCGGCCAGCGTCAGACTGAAAATCCACAGGAAACCACCGAGAATATCGAATAGCAGGTATTTGCGGTATTGCATTTTCCCAACACCTGCTGCAAACGGAGCGAAGGTGCGCACGAACGGCACGAAACGCGCCATAATGATCGCTTTGGAACCGTTTTTCTCGAAGAAAGCTTCGGTTTTATCGAGGTGTTTTTGTTTTACCAGCGGACGACCTTTGATCTTCAGGTTGAAAACGCGCAGACCGATCTTACGGCCGATCCAGTAATTCACGTTATCGCCCAGAACGGCGGCAACGAACAGCAAGCCAAGCAGCCATGCCAGGTTCAGCTCACCCGAAGCGGCAAACAAACCGGCTGTAAACAACAGGGAATCTCCCGGCAGAAATGGCATAGCCACCAAACCCGTTTCGATAAAAATCACCAGGAACAGAATCACGTAGATCGCCGTTCCGTAGTTTTCGAAAATCCATTTAAAATCCAGGTGCAGGATGTGTTGAAAAAGCTCTACCATATCAGTACAATTCAAAGGTTGGTTGAACAAGTGCGTACCACGCTGTAATACCTCCTTCCATTACGGAAACGTTTGTAAATCCGAACTCACGCTCAAGGAAATTGGCCACTGCTTCTGCCCTGCGACCGGTTTTGCAAACGATCACGTAAGCCAGGTCTTTATCGAGCTTTGGTGCTTCCGCCGGAATGGCGTGCATCGGGATAGTGAGCGCGTCGATGCTGCAAACAGCTACTTCCCACGGCTCGCGGACATCGATCAGGGTGGCCGTTCCATTCAGGGATTGGCAGTGTTCAGGAGAAACCCACTTCATGTTGATGAAATTTGGGCAAATGTACGGTTTATCTGTTTAAGCCCGGTTTAGTGGATTCAAGATTCAGAATCAAGCAGAATGACGAATAAATGACTTCGTTGCATTACTTTTGAATCAACCTTGCTTTCCAAATCAATGAAACCAACAATTGGCTTAACACTTTTCTTTTTCCTGCTGCTCTTTTTGACCGCACCTTCCTGTACCATCCAGAAAAGGCTCCATCGTCCGGGATATAACATCCAGTGGAAACAGCATTACCGCACTGAAAAAGCTTCGGAAAGTGAGCAGGAAGCCACGGACCTTTCGGAGAATATGAAAGTGTCAGAAGAAATTCTGGTCACAGCTTCCGATACGACGATTATTCCATCTGAAACGGGCAAACAGATTGAAATCGCTATCCAGGAATCCGACACAAAAAATCAGGCAGATACGAAGGCGATTGAGCAACATGCAGAAAAGCCGCTCATTTCTTCTGCAGGAATTCTGAAAAGTGTGTTATACAAAGTAACGAAACTGGAGAAAAAACCATTGAACAGGCATGCGAAAATTATCTGGAAGATTAACAAAGTACTGTTGATCATTGGTATCATCGGATTGATTCTCTCTTTAGTCCTGGCTGGGGTCGCAGATGGTTTCCTTCCATTTATAGTGGTGTTATTTTATGGATTGTGTCTGCTCATTGGTCTCTTGATCAATCTGAGTCTCGGTATTAGCTCACTAGCCGAGATCCGTCGGCATCCGGGAGAATATCGAGGTGCCGGAAATACGGTACTTGGAATGTTCTTGCCGGCCCTCATTGGCTTGGGAATCGGTCTTGGCCTCTGGCTTTTTGTTTTTGTTTAACTATAATTTCGGAACCAACTCAAAAATCATAAATAAACGGCTCCGTTCGTTTTTCCGGATTCCGGTAGAGCTGCAAACGCTGTGTCAATAAACCCGACGGCTCGTCGATCAGCGGCGTTCCGGACGTGCGGTAAAACCATTGCTTTTCGTTGAAACGAATGCGGATGCCGTCCGTGACTTTGTGTAAAACGAGCTGTAAGCCTTCGCGGCGTAATTCCAGCTTATCGTGTTCGAGCGGAATAATACGAATCCCACAGCCCATGTAGTCGGCATAGGATTGCATCTCGCGGGGAATTTTCCAGCTGCCGTTCCATTTGCGATCGTAAAACGCCAGGACATGCGTTCCGTTTTTCACCGCCAGCACAAATTGATTGCCGTTGAACAATACGACCTGGTTTTGCTGCAAGACTTCCTGTCTTCCAACCGACCACCAGACGATGAGCAACAAGCTCGCCGCGCTCAATAGCCAACGGTTCAGTCGCTTGCTGTTCAGGTGAACGATCCACAGGAATACCAATACATAAGCCAGCAGCAATTCCCACGTTTCGAGGTGAAAACCTCCCGAAACAGCTCCCGGCAGGCTGTCGACCCAATTCACCCAATAAACGAGCCCGAGCATCGTAAACGAAAATAGCACTGCGATGAGCTTAATGAGCAACGGAATCCAGCTGGTGAAGAGGAAAATCAATCCGAAGAGCAGAACGGCAAAACCGAACACCATAACTCCGATATTGGCCAGCGCGAAGTAATTCGGGAAACGGTAGAACCAATACAGCGTGAGCGGCATCGTGACGATCGTTGCCGCCAGTCCGACAGCTGTTCCTTCCCAGCCCATCCGCAGCCATCCGGCTTTTGGCGTCCACACATCCGCAATCGGACGATACAGCAGGAAAATGCCGATCATGGCGGCATACGACAACTGAAATCCGAGATCGAACAACATCCACGGATCGTAAGTCAGCAATAAGATCGCTGATAAGGCCAATACATTGAGCGAATGCTGACGACGGTGCAGCAATTGTCCGGCGGAAAGAATGGAGAACATCACAACAGCGCGCATCACGGAAGGCGAAGCGCCGGTCAGACCGCCATAGAGCCAGATCAGTACGATAGCAATCACAATCCCCTGTCGTTTGGTGATGCGATTGCGAAACAATCCCAGAACCTTCTGGAACAGCAGCAAGATCAGTCCGATGTGCAGCCCTGAAACCGCAAGCACGTGCATCGCTCCGGTCGACGAAAACGAAGCCATTAATTCCGAATCGAGATCGGATTTATCGCCCAGGATAAGCGCTTTGGAAATGGCCAGGAAATCGCCATCGAGGTCTTCTTCCATTTTCCGGGAAAGGAAATTCCGCCATTCGGTGAGCCAGCGGTTGAGTGAATGCGTTCTACTGGTTTTAACGATTGCATCGCCGGAAACAAACATGCCGGCGGCTACTTTTCGTGAACGATAGAAGTATTCGACATCGAACTCGCCCGGATTTTGTTTGTTCTCAAATGCCGTCGGTTTTCCGTGAGCGACGATCACATCTCCAACAGCCAGCAATGGCGCGTCTTCCATCACATTAACCGCGATCTTCCCGCTTTTCGGAACCACCGAATCCTCCTGAACGATCCCGTCGAGCGCCACGAGCAATTGTTGTCGGCCGGCAATGCCGTTCTGTTTTTCCAGGATGGTTCCGGTAATCACGATCTCCTGATCGAGTTGATTGGCAATTCCGTCCGGAACAACGCGGTAGTCTTTGATGCTAAAAACAAATAACCCGGCTGCAAAAAAGAGCAGTCCGGCCAGCGTCATCCGAAAAGAGGAACCGATTGTCAGCCTGCGATGCGCAATAACCGCATACAACAACGTGAAAAGCAATAACGATCCTCCGACAAACGGCGTCCATTGGAAAAAGTACTCCAGCATCAGCCCGGCGATAAACGGAACGAGCGCACAGAACAAGGGGAATTTTCGAATTGTCAGCATAGTGGTTTTGAAGGACGGAAATTACATATTCTGATGATTTTCACCACAAAAGAGTAAAGATATTTTTAACGTGCTTACCCGAAAAAGGAAGCAAAGGAATTGTCTTTAGGAATTAAACTTGTTGTTCATCTGCCGATGCTGACGAAAGTTGAACTCGGATCTTTAATGAAACCGGAATGCCTTTGCTCCCTTCCCGATAGTCATCGGGAACACAGCTCATCACCTGACTTTGCTCCTTTGTGATGAAAAATTCTACCTCTTTATATCCTATTCTCAAATTTCTTGTTTATTTGTAATCGTTTCAATCTCAAAAAGATCTGCTACGATGAAAATTATCTTACCATNNAATTCGGAAACGGAAAAGGCGAAAGCGACCGTTGATCCGACCGAACAAAACGACATGACTTCAGCCGATGAAGAATTCGTATTGCCACAGCCGATTACACTCGTTCATGCGTTCAAGGAAGCCGGACTGACCTACGTTCCGAACAAAACCAATCCTGTTTCGGCAAAAGACAGCTATTCACTGAAAGTAGACCAGCTGCTGAACCTCGGCGTTTACTCGACCGACCTTGCTTATTGCGCCATCCACAACAAAACACAGGAAGCCCGCAAATACCTGTCGGCTGTTGAATCGCTGGGATCGAAAGTCGGACTGAAAAGCGTGTTCTCCGATAAAGAGCTGATCGAGAAATTCGACAAAAACCTCGACAATCCGGAAGCGCTCGAGGAGCTGATCACCGAAGTGCAGGACAAGCTCGATACGTACCTCGAAGACAACGACCTGCGGCACATTGCAGCCGTGCAGTTTGCCGGAGCGTGGGTAGAAGGATTGTACCTCGGAGTCGATGATTACAAAAACAAAACCGACATCGGGCAGGCGCTTTCCGACCAGATGGTGCTGCTGAAAAACATCCTGACGGGCCTCAACAACCAGCCTTCGAAAGATGCGCGTTTGCAGGAGATCATCGGCAAGCTGAACAACCTGCTTTCGACTTATGAAGGCTTTGCCACGGTGAAAGCTGCCAGCGCCAATAAAAATATGGCCGCACAGCTCACTGCGGAAGAATTCGAACAGCTCGCGAAAGGCATTACCAACCTGCGTGCAACTATTGTTTCCCCATCCAAAAAATGACCGCTATGAAATTGTTTCCCGTTTTCATCCTGCTTCTTTCCGTTGCATTGCTGTCAGGCACAACCAGTCAGGGCGACGGCGCATTCGATGCACAGATCAACACACTGAAGAGCGAATGCAAAGCCTTGCTGAAAGGAGCCCGCTACGAAGGCTCGAAGATCACGTATTACGTGCCTTCCAAAAGCAAACAGACCAAAACCGTTGAAGTTTACATGCTCGTGACCGGACAATACGTCTACGCGCTCAGCACGAAAAAATGCAGCCTGCCACTGACCGTTAAGCTCTACGATGCCGCAGCCAGTGTGGAAGAGCGCGTGATGCTGAAAGAATACAAAAACTGCCAGGGCAAAAACTTCACATTNNATTCCAACGAGCTCAACAAGCTTTACCGCAAAAAGAAGCCGGAAGTGGAACGTCTGAAGAACCTGCACATCGAATATTCCATCGGCAGCGGAAGTGGCTCGAAAGAAGCCCTTGTACTGGTGATGGGACGTAAGTAAATCAGGCCGTTTCAGTACATTTTATTAAACAATCTTAAACCGGCTTCAAGTCGGTTAAAATGGCTATTTTTGCCACAAAATTGAAAACTTCCATGATACAAGTAACTCTTCCTGACGGATCAGTTNNAGCAACAGCATTGGATGTTGCTCTCAGCATTTCTGAAGGATTGGCGCGTAATGTATTGGCCGCCAAAGTGAACAACGAAGTAGTAGACGCCACGCGTCCGCTCACCGAAGATTGTACGCTGCAGTTACTGACGTGGAATGACGCTGAAGGCAAATCGACCATGTGGCACTCCTCTGCCCACCTGATGGCCGAGGCGCTGGAATTTTTCTATCCGGGCATCAAGCTCGCTATCGGTCCTCCGATCGCCAACGGGTATTATTACGACGTCGACTTCATGGATTNNAGATTACACCATCCGCGAGGAAGACCTGGCGAAAGTCGAGGAGAAAATGAAAGAGCTGGCGAAGGCGAAAAATCCGTTCGTTCGCAAAGAAGTTTCCAAAGCTGATGCGCTCGCTTACTTTACCGAAAAGCAGGATCCGTACAAGCTCGAGCTCATCAACGACCTTCCTGACGGTTCAATTACGTTCTACACGCAAGGAAATTTCACCGATCTCTGCCGCGGTCCGCACAT
>DJFN01000120.1 GCA_002432085.1 Flavobacteriales bacterium UBA5871 | reverse complement strand
GAGCTGGAGAACACGGACCGCAAGAAGCTCCTTCTCGATGTCGCGGAGGCGGAGATCAGGGACGGGACCCGCAGGGATTTCCGCGACGCCACCACTTTCACCATCGACCCCTTCGATGCGAAGGACTTCGACGACGCCCTGTCGATACGCAAGCTGGAAAACGATCGTTGGGAAATAGGCGTACACATCGCCGATGTGAGCCATTACGTGCGCCCCGGCAGCGCGATGGATAAAGAGGCCCTGAAGCGTGGAAACTCCGTTTACCTCGTGGACCGCGTGATCCCGGTGCTGCCCGAGCAGCTATCGAATATGGTTTGCTCGCTCCGGCCGCACGAAGACAAATTCACCTTCTCGGCTGTGTTCGAAATGGACGAAAACGCGAAGGTTTACAAGGAATGGTTCGGAAAAACCGTGATCCATTCCGACCACCGCTTCGCCTACGAAGACGCACAAGTGATCCTCGAGGGCGCCGAAGGTCCGTACAAAGCCGAGCTGCACCTGATGGACACCATTGCGAAAAAGCTCCGGAAGGAACGGCAGCGCAAGGGCGCGCTCATGATCGAATCGGAAGAGCAGCGTTTCCAGCTCAACGAAAAGGGCGATCCGATCGGTGTGACGGTGAAAGTGTCGAAAGACGCCAATCAGCTCATCGAGGAATTCATGCTGCTGGCCAATCGCCGCGTGGCGACATTTATCGGTGCGCCGAAAAAAGGCCGCGATACGATCCCGTTCATTTACCGCATCCACGACAAGCCGGATCCTGAGAAAATCGCATTATTTAATGTATTTTTGGAGAAATTCGGCTACGAGCTCGAGTTTTCAAATCCGGAGAAAGCAGCACAAAGCATCAACAAGCTCCTTAACGACATCCGCCTGAAAAACGAATACGGCATCATTCAGCAGATGGCGATCCGCAGCATGGCGAAGGCCATTTACGACGTCGAAAATATCGGTCATTACGGACTGGCGTTCGATTTCTACTCGCACTTCACCTCGCCTATCCGTCGTTATGCCGACCTGATGGTGCACCGCATCCTGCTCGACGAGCTCGAAAAGAAGCCACACAAATACGGTTCCGCGCTCGAGGATATCGCCAAGCGTATTTCGCGCCAGGAACGCAAAGCCGTGGAAGCCGAGCGCGAATCGAACAAGTACTTCCAGGTGGTTTACGTTCACGACAAAGTAGGCGAAACTTTCGAAGGCATCGTAACAGGCGTAGCCGAATTCGGCCTCTTCGTAAAAATGATCGAAAACGCCTGCGAAGGCATGGTGCCGCTCCAGGAAATCCCGGGCGACCGCTACCAGTTCGACGCCAAGCGCATGATCATCGAGGGCCGCGACACCGGCAAAACCTACAGCTTCGGCGACCCGGTAACGGTGAAAATCACGGAAGTGCACCCGCGCAAACGTCAGATCGACCTGGCACTTATCGGAGAAGAAGGTCAAACATTCGAGCGCCTGCCATCATTCGTTCGCGACCGTAAAACGAGCCGCAGCGAGAAGGAGAAGCCGTTTGCGAAGTTTGATAAAAGAGAGAAGGGAAAAGCGAAGGGGAAGAAGCGGAGGTAGTTATTTGATCGGCGGTCTTCGATCAACAGTCTGAATAAGATAAATTGTGGTCTGTTGGGTTGTTTAAACTGGAATTCTGCATGGCGAGTCTCTTCAATGCTCCTGAATTCCAAGATGATAGAAACTAAATTGTTCTACAGAACTGTTGGTTTCGTCAATTTTAACCCCACAAATAGATCCGAACTACAGCCTCCAACATTTCGGCCGATCGGGAAAAGCAAATAGTCCGGCGTTGTAGCCGCTTCAAATGCGTGCGCAGGGATAAATGCTTTCGTTCGATGTGGTTGTTGCGGCGTTTGGAGATCGTATGCTTGTTCAACGGAATCACTTTTTCATAACCGGAATAGCCATCGGTATTGATCCGACGGGCATCTGCCAGCAACAGTGGCTCGATCACTTTTCGCAGGCTGGCCTTCGAGCGCGTGCCCACCGATAGGCTGAAAGCTTGATGCAGAGAAGCATTCCAGGAATAGATCACGCAAATTTTTCGGTTGGTTTTGCCTACACAGGTGTGCAGCTCATCGACCTGGAAAGACAGCCCTTTTTCCGATAAAGCTGGCGGCTGAACGTTTGCGGCAATCAACAGGATCTTCCTTGTAACAGTCGCCGGACCAATTCCCACCAAACGAGCTATACTCCGTATACCACATCCTTCCTTTAGAAGACGGATGATTTGTTCATCATACCGATCGCCGAAACGATTCGGTTCCGGGATCAGGACTTTGGTCGTTTTGCACAATCTGCAGTGATAACGCTGTTTCCCTCCTTTGGTTCTGCCGTTTTTCACTACCCGTTCTCTACATCTCGTGCAATACCAGCTCCCATCAACACCATTAAAAAACAAGGTCGGTTCCAGATCCATTTCAACGCTTCTCATGCGCTTAAAAATAACAAGGGGATGTTGAACATTCCCCTTATAAAATGAGGGTCGTTTAACTAAGTTGCTAATAGTTAGAGCTGAATCTGTTCTGAGAGCCGATCAACATCGCTGGAACATTACCGCACCTTCTGGAAACAAAAAACCCTTGATTAACAAGGGTTTTTTAGAATTAAGTCGTTTATCAACACCGCTGGAACACGAGGGGTAGCCCGAATGCATTTTAACCACTTCTAAGCGATCCGAGTCATCCCGGTGGAGTGTTAACATCCCCCCAAAATCTGACTAGAATAAATGGTAAACTGCTCAAAATCAATATCAGGTAATTTTATCAACACTACTGGAACATTACCGGTATAGTTATTCGTTGTACTTGTGGTAACAACCAGTTGTCCGCCCGTCGCAACGCGCGTAGCTGGTGATACGACCAGCCAGCCTTCTACGTTTCCAGCTGATTCGAAAGCACTCGTCTCATCGATGTGTGAGGTCTGCGATACCTGCTTGCGGTCATTCACCACCACATTCACATTCCCCAGCCAGTTCGTAACGCTTCTATTTTATAGCCTTGATTTCTTAATATGTCTTATTTTAGCTATCTATTCAGCATCATATGAAACCATTATTATCAGCAATGATTATTTTTTTGCTCATTGGAGCAGCCTGCCACCGGCAGCCCATTGATTGTATCAGACCTTATACCACTAAGGAACAAACATTTATTGATTCTATTGAGGCAACAGGACTGGAGGTGAAGATAAATCGGTTTAATTATTCCTATACCGGAGATAGCCTTAAGCAGTGTGGTATGCATCTTACTACTGACTATACGGTGTATGTGTATGGGGAATCTTTTGAAAAGATCAAAAATTTAGATACCATGAGAGTAAAAACACGGCTGATAGCAACACAAGCGTATACCTATCTCATGGAAAATCATCTTATCTCTTATATGTCGGAAGTTGAAGTTATTGTAACATCCGGAAGTCCCAAAAAATTCGATACTATTGGGAGCCCTTTTTATAGTTCGATCTTCAAAAAATCAGATTTAGAGGCCTACTGTGGCTTTTATATTAAAGACAACGGCTCCCATTTCAGCCGGGAAAAGGTCACTGATCAAACGGATACATTAGCTATTTTTGAGGAGCATCTGATTATGTAATCCGATAATAAGAGGTCGAATCAAAAAGCTTACGACCTCTTATGTATAAATGACATCAAGACTATTCGTCGTCAATACATTCGTTAACTGGTCCTTGATAGATGTCTCCTTTTCCATCCTTTGTGGTATTCTGCAAGAATTCGCCTTTACCCAGTTTCAGGTTATTCCATCCAAATTTACCTCCTCCAAGTGTAATATTGTAGTAGTTCTGACTAAATCCATTTTTGGAAATGGTATTAGAGTAATTAAATGCTGGACTTTCCAGCTCTCTCAAAGCATCGAATGTGCCCTTGTTCCATTTGGTATAGGCATGATAGTTATAGCTATCATATTCTTTCTGTCTTTCTTTCGGGTCTTTTATGTAATTATATCTCGGGAGCATTAATGGCCCATCTGTGTTTACTTCTCCGTAGACATTTACTCCAGGAATCATTCGGTCTTGTCCATCTGTAACAGGGTCACCACCGGTTATCGGTGCAAAGAGTGTAAAATCCTGATCCATACCTAGCTGAACTCTTTTGATGTTTTTGGACTTATCACTAATTGTAATATCGGAAGCATCTGCGGCAGAGAGGTGTACGATTTTTTCGATTTGCTCAAGCGGGATCTGCATGTCTATAAGAGCGTCTACAAATCCTTCGGCGTAAGCAGCTCCCATACTGTGAGCGACGATCTTAATGGTTGCTCCGGGACCTTCTTCTGCTAACTGGCGCTTGATGTCGTCTGCTGCTTTGATTCCTTCTTGGTAACCAATTAGTTTACGCTCCCATGCCATGGAAGAACCCAGATAGCTGTGGGAACCGTCAAAGAAATCCATATTATCATCACCAAAATACTTTCTAGCGGCTAATTTAAACTCCTCCGACCAGTAATCCGGACCAGGAGTGCTACCTTCGGTTAATCCGATTGCAGCCCATGCGCCACCATCAAAACCGTTAATGAAGATAATCAACCTTCCATCCGGATCTTTAGCAGCTATCGGCATGTTCCCCGCATAACAATAAGGCGACATACTTGGGTACATTGCTTTCAGTGGATCAAGCGATCGCCATCTACCCAGTCTCGGATCGTATTGTCGTTCACCAAAGTTATAAGAGTTTCCATTCCCTTGCAATTCCGGATCCTGCTCTTTTCCTGTGAAGCCATACCGGTAGTCTCCTCCATTTTCATTTCTGCCCGGCATCGTCATCCCAAACGGATAATAATCCGCCTTCATCACCGCAACGGCATCGTAGCTCACCGATCCGATCTTCAGGCTGTAGATGCTCCGTGCGTTCTCGAAAAGCGAGAAATCCACGATCATCGCCGTTTCAGGCTGCGGGTCTGTTACCGAGCGCTGCAGCACATCGTCCTTGTAATAATTGATCTGCCCGTTCTCGCGCGCGATTCGGAGAACAGACGTGTTATTCAGCGCACCAAAACCGCCAAGTGTCGTGCCCGAAGCCAACGAGCCCGATTCCATTATCGTAAACCCGGTTAAATAGGTATACCAGCAGTATTGCTGCGTCGCAATCGTATGATCCGGGTTGGTATACGATAAGCCCG
>DJFN01000132.1:5443-16641 GCA_002432085.1 Flavobacteriales bacterium UBA5871 | reverse complement strand
TATGTGGATGTTCGATTATTTCCCAAAGGAATTGGGCGTGAAGATCTACCGCAAACCTATCGAGCGCGAATGGAACGGCAAGCTGTTTTTCATTGGCCACGGCGACGGACTCGGACCGGGCGACCACGGCTATAAATTCATCAAGAAAGTCTTCGCTGCACGCTGGTCACGCTGGCTGTTCGCGCGCTTCCACCCTAATTTNNCTCGGTGTCGGACTGGCAAATTTCTTCTCCCGTAAAAGCCGGGCTGCCACAGGCGATTCGGACCAGAAATTCCTCGGAGCTGAAAACGAATGGCTTTACATCTATTCAAAAGAACAGTTAGCTCAAAAACACCGTGATTTCTTCATTTTCGGACATCGTCATTTACCGATGGACCTGAAGCTGGATGAGAGCTCCCGCTACATCAATCTTGGTGAGTGGCTGCATTATCAGACGTATGCGGTTTTTGATGGCGAAGACGTTTCGCTTGAGCGATTCGAGGGATAGTTAAATCCCTCTGAATTTGGCTCCCGCAGATTCCGCAGATTTCCGCTGATGGCTTTTTGCAGGGTTTATTGTTGTTGTGTGGTTGTGGTGGTAATAGCAAATTCCTTGCAGACTATGACTACAAACAAAAACAATTATTTCTGCGCTGATCTGCGAAATCTGCGGGAGCCTTTAAAACCGAGATCTGCCTAAAAAGAAAACGGCCCACCATAAGCAGACCGTTTCAAATGCGCTGTAATTCGTTTATTTCTTACACTCTCCGATGAAGTACGTATTCGCCGCACCTCCCCAGTATGGGATCAGGATGTTTTTATCCATTTTCGCGAACAGACCTTCTGCTTTTTCGAAATACGGCAACGCATTTTTCGCGCCACCTCCGAACATTTTCGGTGTGAAGAAGATCGACGTTCCTTTCAGGTAATAGATATGCGGATTGTCGGCGTTGATCTTTTTCGCTTTCTCCAGGTTTTCCTCGAAGATCTTTCCGTATTCTTTCCAGCGTTTTTCACCGTCAACGGCAAGACGTCCGTTAGCGACCAAAGCCGCAAGGATGTAACGCTCTTCGTTCGTCACTTTCATCGCTTCCACTGCTTCGAGGTATGTAACTGCCTGGTCAACGAGGAGGTCTTTTTTCTTCACATCCGGCTCGAAGTAAGACAGCTGAACTTTCGCGTAACCGGCATAGTATTGCGCGATCCACTGATCAGGATACGTTTCGGCAATGATATCCAGCTTGGCAGAGATCGGCACCATGGCCGCATAGTTCATTGTAGTAGAAGTCGAGTCGAATTCGTTGAAGGTCTTGTCCAGCATCGCTACCATTTCGGCAGGAGCTTCCTGTGCACGGGCAAACGTCGCAGCGAGAACAAAAGCCAGGGATTGAATAATCGTTTTCATGTTATTGGTTTTAGTTATACAATTATAATTCATCTTTGTCGAACTCGGTGAGTGACAGGTTGAAACCGAGGAAAATCGAGCGGTAAATCGCAGGCATCACCGGGTAGCGTTCCTGGCCGTCTGTGCTGTAGCGGTAGCCAAGGATGTTTTTCTGATTCGTAATGTTATCCACGCTCAGGTAAATCACCGTAAACATTTTCTTGATCGTCGTCAGATAGCTGATCGTGAGCGCCACGTTGTGGTAATCCGGTGCTTTGTCGCTGAGGAATGATGCCGAGTTCGGATCGTAATAAGGACGACCGCTGGCGTAATTGTAGCTGGCCGAGAACATCGTTTGCAGACGATCCGAGAAGTATTTCGCGATCACGTTGAGGTTGTGCGTCGAGACGTAATCCGGCGTTACCTGTGCCACGTAATTCTGATACAAACGCTTTGTGTCGATGATACTGTAGGAAATCCAGTAGTCGAAGTTTTTAATGGATTTCTTATCACGCCAGAAGAAGTCGATTCCCTGTGCGTAGCCGAAACCGGAGTTGTCAACCGTTCCGAAATCAAAGCGGTACGGATTCGGGTTGTAGCCTACGCCCTGCTCACGCACCAGCTGATCGTAGCTTTTGTAATAGCCTTCGATACGGAACGTACGATTGTCTTTCATCACCTGGTAATTCAGCATGTAGTGAATCGCTTCCTGGAAGCCCGGACGGTAACCGAACAGCAGGTAATTGTTGGCCGCAGTCTGGTAGAATAAACCGGTAGCTGCTGCGATCTGACTGTGCTTGCTTGTCTTGAAAGCGAATGCCAGTCGCGGGGAAACGTTTCCGCGAGCGATCAATTGGGAATATTCTCCGCGAATGCCCGGTTTTACGGCAAACCATTTAGCCGGCTTGTATTCTGCTTCCACGTAAGCAGCGCTCATTACTTCGGAGAATTGCCCGATCAGCGTGTCGAATTGCTGCGTATAACCGAAGTTCTGCAATTCCGCTCCGAAAAGGATGTTGAATTTGCGACCGGCTTCGTACCACAGCTCGGCCCTTCCCTGCACGCGGCTGTCGTTGCGATAGACCGCAAACTCGCCCCAGGAAACGTTGTCGGTGTTGTTGCTGAAGGAAAAAGCGGTGTTGTAGCGCAAATGATCGTTGATCCAGTTTTTAAATGAGGTCGTCAGATACGTATTCTGGTTCTTGATTCCGAAGTTGATGTTCTGTCCCGGATTGGCCGGATCGAAAATGGCAATGCCGGTTTTGTTGAAAGTATGGCTCAGGGCCATTTTGAACATGCCGTTGCCTTCCGTTTTGGAAACGAAACGGGTCGATAAGCCACCGCCTTGCGGCACATCGTAAAAATCGATCGAGCTTTCCGCAAGCAGGAAGAACGGTGCGAGGTTATTGTAATAACCGGAAAATTCGATGCCGTTTTTGCCCATCAGTTTTTCACCTGCAGCATAAACGCCTGCGAAGTTCGCTCCAACATTGATGTTGTTCTGATCCGGCAGATCGTTCGTTTGCAGATCGAGCACCGAAGAAAGCGCCTGTCCGTAGCGCGCGCTGTAGCCACCTGTACTGAACGAAGTTCCCTTGAACTGGAACGGGTTGAAGCGACTGCGCTGTGCGACGCCCGGTACGTTGCTGTTGAATGCGTTCTGAGCGGTCGTTCCGTCGATGATCATGACGCTTTCGTTCACGTCGCCGCCGCGTACCATCAAACCGGTCTGGTCGCCACCGTTGCGCTGAACGCCCGGCAGAGTCTGGATCGCTCCCACGATATCGCCCTGTGCGCCGGCTGTTGTAACGATGTCG
Source organism: Flavobacteriales bacterium UBA5871 (assembly GCA_002432085.1). GTDB lineage: Bacteria > Bacteroidota > Bacteroidia > Flavobacteriales_D > Crocinitomicaceae > Fluviicola. Next base: position 13,460 of record DJFN01000132.1, on the reverse strand, counting down.
ATCGGATCGAGCACGGCAACCGCGCGGTCATTGCTCGCAGCGATCGTTCCGGCTGTGATGACGAATTCATCGAGCTCGGTCGCTTCTTCGATAATAACAATGGAAACGGTATAAGTGGCGCTGTCGGCCAGTGTGATCGGATATTCGGTCTTTTTGGTTCCAAGTGCAGAAGCCATCAGCACCTGTGGACCTTTGAGTTTCGTAACGATGGTGAATTTCCCTTCGGCATCGGTGGTAACGATATCCAGCGTTCCTTTAAAGTAAACGTTGGCCATCGGAACGACAGCGCCGTTGTTGTTTCTCACCTCGCCGTTAATGGTGTTCTGGGCGAAGGAAATCGCCGGAAGCATTGCTAGCAGGATAAGCGTGTAAAGTTGTTTCATGTATTGGTTTTGTGCAGTTAACGGATCAAAAGTATATCCGTCTTTGGCATCGCACAACAGCTAATCGGCGAATAGTGGTCGCCCGTCGGTGAACGGTAGCCTGGTAGCAGTTTACTCTTCTTCCTTCGGTTCCTCAGCTGGAGGCGGTGCCTGTTCTTTCTGTTTTTTATTTTTCTTCTTTTTCGTGTCACCGGTCGGAACAGCATCGTCTTCCGAGCCCGAAGTAGCTGTGCCTCCGAACGATCTGATCTCACGGCCCTGCTCGTCGTAAACGTGTTCTTCGATCAAAACATCCTTTTTATATAAGGCGCGACGCTTCAGCTTCTGGTCCGGGAAACGCTCTTCGAACCAGCCTTCGCGGATTTCCGTTCGGGCAACGTTGGCCTTTCTGGTTACGTCGACCACGTAGTATTTATCGCCTGATTTGAACGGCAGGTTCAGACCGCGCTCGAGCTTTTGTCCGTCGAGAATTTCGTGTTCGTCCTGGATTACTCCCGCAATAGCAGTTGTCGTGTATTCTACCTCGCCCAGCTCTTCTTTGATTTGCTCCGGGGTTTTCTTCTGATTCATCAAGCCGCCCACTTTATAGGCTGTTTCCTTGTCGTTGAATTCGTAGATCGTTCCGCTGATGAAATCAACCGGCTTTCCGGAATATTTCTTCCAGGTTTCAAGACTTTGAAGCGTCTGATCGTAATAGAAGGTCTTGAATTCGCCGTTTTTGGAGTCCATGTCCCAGTTTTCCGTACGAAGCAGCGTTCCGTCGTCGTAATAGTACTTGAACACGCCATGTTTCTTGCCTTCACGGTAGTTCAGCTCTTCGATGATCTTTCCCTCAGTATTGTAAACCAGGAAAGGTCCTTCAAGCAAGCCGTTTACATAATTCGCTTTCTTGGTACGAACACCGGCTTTATCATAACTGATTTTAGGACCGTTCAGCACACCATTAACGTAGTTTTCGTATTTCGTGGTGTCGCCTTTTTTGTTGTAGGTAACCTGTTCACCGTGCTGCAGACCGACGGAGTAATTCATTTCCCAGGCCGGCATCGCGATACTGTCGTAAAAATACGTCCAGTGACCATTTTCAGCACCTTGAACGTGATTGCGGATCACCATGATGCAGCCGGAAGCGTAATAGGTCGTATCGACACCGTCTGTTTTTCCATTTACAAACGTGATACGGCGCTCCAGGATCCCGTTCATGTGACAGGTTTCGCAGGTTCCGGTAAATGGTTTTTTCGCGGAAGCCGTGATCACGGTATTGGAGCCTTCGTCCAGCTCGAGCTTTTCATTGCAATCCACAACGCCGGCAATTTTACCGCATTCCCATTCGGCGAAGCGCTGTTTGCTGCGGACAGTTGCTTTTTTGTAACAGCTGTCTTTTTTAATGACTGCGATGTTCGGCTGTGCGAATACCGAAACGGTGAAAAGGGTGAACNNGGGTGAACAAAACGACAAGCAGCTTCATACGGTATTTTTTTGTCCGGTTAATACAATTATTGTTCCAATAATAAAGGCAATTTTTCCAGCCCAGCACGCATTTTCGGCGTGATCGGCATACTGCGCCCTGCGAGGTTATCGAAACACACCAAAACGGAAGTTCCGGTGGTCCGAAGCTCGCCCTTGACTTTCACTTCATACGACATGGTGAAGCTTTTTTCCCCGATGTGTTTCAGGTAGCAATGCACCTCTACAGGATCGTGCAGGAAAACCGGCTTGAGGTATTCCAGCTCGTTCTTGCGAAGCAGAATACCGTTGCGCTGCCAGTCCCAGTCGGTTCCCAACAGCTGACGGAAGTAATGAATCCGCGCTTCTTCAAAGTAATTCAGGTAAACGGCATTGTTGACGTGCTGTAGCATGTCGCAGTCAGAAAAACGCACCTGGAGTCGAAGCGGCTGTATCATTTTTTAGTTGTTGTCGAGCGCTGAAAACTCGGAATTATTGGAAATAAATTCGGGAACGATCGCTTTCATCAGCCCCACGAGCTGCATGTTGTCAATACTTCCGACCTGTTGAATCAATTGTTCAATCTGCGACGCCTGTTCCGGCGCTACATCACGCACTTTCGCCTTGAGAATCTTCGGATGGTGCGTCGGCAAGGTGTTCTCGCTTTCGTTGAGCAGCTCTTCGTACAGTTTTTCTCCCGGACGCAGCCCCGTGTATTTGATCTCAATATCTTTTCCAAGCACCAAACCGCTCAGGCGAATCATGTTTTTCGCCAGGTCGACGATTTTCACCGATTGTCCCATGTCGAAGACGAAAATCTCTCCTCCGTTACCCATCACACCGGCATCGAGTACCAGCTGACAAGCTTCCGGGATGGTCATAAAGAAACGCGTCACGCGCTCGTCCGTTACGGTAATTGGTCCGCCCTGCTCGATCTGTTTTTTAAACAACGGAATCACGGAACCGTTGGAACCGAGCACGTTACCAAAACGCGTCGTGATGAATTGCGTTTTATGCAACGAACCGGCCTGCTGAGCCACCATTTCCGCAATGCGCTTCGAGGCGCCCATTACATTGGTCGGATTCACGGCTTTGTCGGTCGAGATCATCACGAATTTGTACGTTTCGAACTTAATGGCAAGATCGACGAGGTAGCTGGTTCCCTTGATATTCGTCCATACGGCTTCCGACGGATTGTCTTCCATCATCGGCACGTGTTTATAGGCTGCGGCGTGGAAAACCCATGCCGGACGAAACTTCGCAAACAGCTGTTCCATGCGCGACTGGTTGCGGATATCGCCCATCACGATTTCGATAGCACAATCCGGAAAATCCTGCGCGATTTCGAGCTGCAATTCATACAACGGCGACTCGGCCTGATCGAGCAGCACCAGCAATTGCGGATTGTAACGCGCGACCTGTCGAACCAGTCCACTTCCGATCGAGCCGGCAGCACCGGTGATCAGTACTACTTTTCCGCTTAATTCCTCAGCGATTTTGTCCTGATTCAGCACGATCGGCTTGCGTCCCAGCAAATCTTCGATGTTCACCTGCGCGATCTGTCGGGCAGAGAATTCTCCGTTGATCCAGCTGCGCGGACTCGGCACTTTTTTCACTTCAACGCCGGCATCGAGGCACAATTCGACCACACGCGCCTGGTTTTCCTCTTCCGGATTCTGGATCGCGATAATGACTTGCGTAATGGCTTCGTCTTTGAGGATCTGTTCCAGCGACGCCGTATGAAAAACGGGCACGCCTTCGATGCGCGTCCCGGTGATCTTGCGGTTATCGTCGAGAAAGCCAACGACTTTGAAATTGATCAGCACATCGCGTTCGATCGTACGTTTCGCGATCAGTCCGGAAATGCCCGCACCGTAAATCAGCACGCGCACCTGCTCTTCTTTCGTTTTCACCGATTCGAGGTACCACAGCTTGATCGTAAAACGCGAAACCGTTACCAGGAACACGCAGATCAGGTATTCCATGATCAGAACCGACGACGGGAACAGGAAATAGCCATCGACGAAGAAATAGCGAACGAGTCCCAGCGCAAAAAAGATCACCGAGCTGGTCGTAACGGCAATGAACAGGCGTCGGAAATCCACCGTCGACGTGTGACGGATCATGCCTTTGTGGATCTTGAAGAAGTAAAACGTCAGGAACCGAACGACAAAAAAGATAATAATAGACTTGGAGAGAATTTCCCATTCGGCCAGCCAGAGCGCTTTATCGGCTTTCAGGTCGAAGCGTACGATGTAGGCCGCAAACAGCGAAAAAGCTGAAAGCAGCAGGTCTATCAGAATGATGATCCATCTCGGCGTACTGGTCTTCGGGAACATGCTGCAAATTTAACCGAATATTCGATCGGAACGGCAGGAGGATAGGATATTAGGACATCAAGATATTGACAGCAGGATGTCAGGACGCCGGATTTTTTCTTCACCACAATCCATAGTAGACTTCCAGTCACTATAGATTAAAAAAAGCACAAAAGTTATCGGGAAGTGCTGGCGTAGTTTGAAGCGCTCTCCGCCGCAGCGGAGAGCTACACAAAAGAAGTTCTTGTCCGAATTCTTTGAAATCCTGGCGTCTTAAATCTTAAAGTTCGCCATGGTGAACGCTCTTAAAGTCCGCCACGGCGGACGCTCCTGAAATCAAGTATAAAGACCGCCGTTGAGCGAGATTGTCTGGCCCGTCACATAATCGCACGCCGGGCTGATGAGCCAGTCGAGCGTGGCCAGGATCGTGTCGACGGAGCCGAGTCGTTGTTTGGGAATTTGCAAACGGATCTGTTCCTGCAGCTCGGGCGAAACTTCGGAAATCATGCCCTGATCGAAATAGCCTAGCGCCAGTGCGTTGACGGTGATTCCGCTGGTCGCCGTTTCCTTGGCAACGGTTTTCGTGAGGCCTAAAAGTCCGGCTTTGCTGGCCGCATAGGCTGCCGTTCCCGGAACGCCGGTTTGCGCTACGACCGAAGAAATGGAAATGATTCGTCCGCTTTTGCGCTCGCGCATTTCGGGCAACACGTTTTGCATCAGCAGAAAAGGCGCCGTGAGGTTAACCGCGATCACGTCGTTCCAGTCATTTTCGGGTAATTTCCACGACATGCCGTTTCGGGAAATGCCGGCATTGTTGATCAGAATATCGATTCGACCGAAGCAGTTCAGCACTTCTTTCACCATGGAAGCAATAGCCTCAGGATCGCGGAGATCGGCCTGAAACCACTCGTGCTCGGCTTCTACAACATACGTTTGCTGTTCGTGTGCATGCAGTGCCAGCGCGTAATTGCCGGTTTGAAAGTGCGCAACCATCGCACGCCCCAGTCCTCCGGTAGCTCCTGTGATTAATACGACCTTTTTTTCCATGTGCTTCGCAGCGTTTTGATACTTTTCCACCACAAAGGTGCATTATTCCATGAAAGATGGCTGTAAAAAACGTCGGAACTTCCCCAGTGCAGGTTAAAGCGACGAACGCCTTCCACATTTGAGCCACCGAAATCGAAAACGGCATTTTCAGCAAACGTGAGCTGCATGGCTGTTTCCATCAAGCGGTACATTCCTCCGTTATCTTTGGCTTCGTTTGTCACCGTTCCTTTCAGATACAAGACGCGATCGCCGAAAAACAATAACCAGATTCCGCCTTGCCATTGACCGTTTTCCATCAGATTTAACTGACGGATTTCCGGAGCATGAAACGCCTGTATGAGCTTTTCCAGCAAAGACAGCGAATGATCGTTCACGGCTGCAACGCGCGGCGCCAGCTCTTTGTGCAGCAATTCCATCAACGGCACGGGATTCCAGCTTGTTTCCACTTCGTAACGAGCGGCTTTTTTGAGCATGCGCTTCGCCTGCTGATTCGGCTGGAATTGTTCCTGCGTAATCGTTTGATGCTTTCGGGTTGCTTCCAAGCCCGGCCAGTGCAATTGCGCATCGGCAACGGGATAATGTAGCTGCAGTGCTTTTAGAAGCTCTTCTTCGGAAGGCTGGTCTGCTCCTATCCACTCAATGTAGCGGTGAAAGAAAGGCGCGTACAACGTCGGAACGCCGAGCTTTACAGAATAAGGACAAGGAATGCCGCCGGTTCGCTGTTTGTTGTACAAAACGGCCCAGTTATCGGCCGTGGCATCGAGGTAAGCTGAACGTGAAAACACCGTTCCGCCGGATCGCGCCACCAGGTCGTCCCATTGCTGTTTGTCAATATGTTTCGAAAGCACTAGCTCCATTCCAGCTCGGAAAACGAAGGAAACGAATACTTATTTTGATTGGTCCGGACAAAGCGCTCCAGCTGTTCCAATGCGTAAATTGTCAATCCTTTCGGATGGCCGATCACGACGAAATGCTCCACACCACGTTGATTGTAAAAAGCGGCTTGTTTACCCAGCATTCCGGCGTAGTAGCCGTCGCTGCTCACGTGATTCCAGACCGGCTGTGTGAGAACGGATGTTTTTCGTCCGGGCTGCGCGAGAAAGGTACCGTCGCCCATCATTTTATGTCGGGATGGAAACAAGCGTCCCAACACGTACAACCGCCAGTAGAAACCGGGCTTGTAAAGCCATGAAGCGATCGGCAATTCGACAAAACGGCCGTTCGGAACCGGAACACAAACATCGTCTTCAAAACGATAGGCAGGTGAAAAACGCGGAACTGCCGTAAAATCAAAATCGTAGTGCGGCGACTGGAATTGTCCACCCGGAAACACGCTCGAATCGCATTGAATGCCGATTTCAGCAAACACTTTCGCCAGTCTGGAGAAAGGCTGAACGCACCATCCGCCGGCACGAAAGCTCGTTACCGGTTTATTCGTGAGCGTTTGGAGGTAATGAGCATAACGTTTTACGATCTGCTCGATTTCAGCGTCGGAAAAATCGTCCAGCTTGTAGCAGCCGTCGGTTACAATGTTCCATTTTTGGCCGTCATACGCAGATTTTTCCCAATGCGGATGAATGTGCAGCTGAACGTCGCAATTCAGCGCCTGCATGTCGGAAATTTGCTGTCGGACCTGGTTCAGATCGTTTGTCAATTCGGGAAAGCGACCTGCATGAGCTTCCAGCTGAATCAGGTAGCCGACATCGACAAAGAAAGTCATGCGAATGCCGTATTTGCGGCACAAATCGAGCAGCAGGTTCGTCGGACGGATCATGCACTGCTCCACCGATCCGGTTTCGGTTCCGAAAAACAATTCGTAGTCAAAGCTGAGCAGCACCTGCATGCCACGAAGTTAGTCAGAAGTTGGAACTCTTCGACGCAAACGCCTTATTCTGTTATTTTCGCATAAATTCTCTTCCATGACGGAAATCGAACGCAAATTCCTGGTCAACGACCGCATTCAGCAGCTCTTGCCAACGCTGGAAAGTGTTTCCATTAAACAAGGTTATCTGCTGGACAGTCCGGACGGAAAAACGGTACGCGTTCGCACCAAAGGAGCCAAAGGTTTTCTGACGATCAAAGGTCCTTCCGAGGGCATTTCCCGAACGGAATTCGAGTACGCTATTCCACTCGAAGAAGCAGAACAGTTGCTGAAACACTTTTGTGAACAGGTGCTTTCGAAAGACCGCTTCACGACCGTTTACGCAGGAAAAACCTGGGAAATCGACGTCTTTCACGGAAAGCTCGAAGGATTGATCGTAGCGGAAATCGAGCTGGAAGAGGAGAATGAATCGTTCGAACTGCCGGATTGGATAGCCGAGGAAGTGAGCCATGATCCGGCTTATTACAATGTGAATCTGATTAAAAGAATGAGCAGTTAGTAGTGAGTAGCGAACAGATAGCTAACCAACAAAACTGTTCACTGTTCACTCGCTGACAAGATCCGTTTTCTCAGCATCGAACACGCTTCCTCCGATTCTTACATTGAACCATTCGAGGAATAAGGACAGAGTTGGCTTCGGCCATGACGATTCGTCGTCTGTAACGGCTTCGCATTCGTTCTCCATGATCTTTTTGAAGTTCTTTTCAAGCAAGGGCTCTATGTCGAAAAAATCTTCTTCGATCAGGTAAAGACTGCCTTCCAGATCATCGTCTTCGTTGAAATCAAAATCTTCGTCATGGTGCTTTGCCCAGTCGCAGAATGCCTGGCGCGGCTCCACCAGCAGGTAGCCTCGGTTAACTGTCTTCATGTTTCGTTATGGGTTTTTCTTCGCCTTTTTCGATGCGTTTCCAGGTGGTTTTGCCGGAACGCGGGATGGCAATGAC
>DJFN01000132.1:0-5419 GCA_002432085.1 Flavobacteriales bacterium UBA5871 | reverse complement strand
AAATACGCAGATTACCGCCAACGGTATACGAAGCGCATTTCGGACCGAAACAATCGAGCCAGTTGAACAAGGCATTTTTGACGCGAAGACTGTCTTTGAACGTGTATTTAAGCAAAACAAGGCTGTCGTTCGGGCCAATCACCTGCCATTTTTCCTGCAGTTTAGGTCCGAAGCGATCGGGAAAGAGAACCGTATCCCATTTTACCCAGCGGGAACCGGTCAGCAGCGTATCGACAATTGCAAGGAATGTGCTTTCCGCCGGACGCTGATCTTTCGCCAGCGTGTCAGCCGGCGTTTCGTTTTCCTGACCGTCCTTGTAGCGCTCCGAATTCGGCGCCAGATCTTTGAAATCGACGGCTTCTTCCGGTTGCTGCGAACAGGAGAACAGGATTAAACAACTGATGACAGCGATTAAGCTTGCTTTCATGGTTCAAAGGTAGGTTTATCACCACAAAGGAGCAAAGATTTATTTCCTACTAGACAATTGCGTTAGCCACCCTCCTTAATCCTCCCTCAAGGGAGGAGTTTAGATATCAATCCCAATCCCCAGCAGGATTTTCACTCCACCTCCTTTGATCATGTGCAGATAGTTGATGGAAGTGTATTCGGTGCGGAGAACGATCTTCCAGATCGAACGCTGGCGCGGATCGTAGGGATTTACGCTCCATTCCGTCAGCAGACCAAAACCGGCATTGGCCGATAACGCTCCTTTGTTGTACAGCGATCCTTTGGGCTCGTTATCGTTGATCACGCGGAACAGCGACAGGGAAACGTAGGGTACCAGTCGCACACGGTTAAAATTCGCCACCCGAAACCCCACAGCAGCCACCGTTTGCCTGATTCGCAGACTGGTCGAATCCGTGAACTGGAAATCCTGCATTTCAAATCCTTTTCGGGCGATCGTACGGGCGTTCAGCCAATGGTAATCGAAGTAAAACCGGTTGATCCAGAATAAGCCACCCAATGCCAAACCGGAAACAGGCTTGAAATAACTGCTGGCTGAGCCGGTGAAAAAGGTCGCTCCGGCACCGATATCGATCCCGAATCCGAATAGTTTCGGCACTTCATGGTCCGGAAAATCCATACGCGGATTGGCCTGCAGCGCGCTGTCCATCCATTGCCGGCTGAGGCGCAGCTGTTCGAAATCCGCTCCGGCCCGGGTTCGCAGATGAAAGGTATTTACCAGCGAATCGGCCCGAGAATGCGCCCTGGAAGCCAGAATGCCAGGATCGGTTTGTCCTTGCTGAAGCTCTGTGCTGATCTTACGGGCTTCGAGCTCATAACAATCAAAGTACAACTGTGCCAGCGGACGATGCGTTCCTTCGGTCGAATCACTCATAAACGACTGATCGCGCAGCCAAACGGCGCGTGAACAGGAATAAAACTGCAATGTATTGGCGATTCTGTCGGGCTGCTGAATGATCATGATATCGGCTGCAAAAGCGAAATCGCTTTGTCCCTCGGAAGGACGCAGCCAGTTTTCGTTCATCAGCAGCGCGGGTGTCCACGCATAACGTGGTTCCTGTGCTATGGAAGCAAGCGGCAAAGCCATCCACAGCAACAGCCACCGTTTCATGCCAACCGGTTAATGATTTCGATGGTGTAATCGATCTGTTCGGGCGAGCAATCGAGGTGGGTGACCAAACGGATCATTCCGTGACCAAACGCCGTGACTTTGATCTGTTCTTCAGCAAAACGGGCAATGATCCGATCGCGCTGATCGGCATTTACCAATTCCATCACAACGACATTCGTTTCAACGGGCATAATGGCTTTCACCCACGAACGGGTTGCAAGCGCTTCGCCTAATTTGAGCGCGTGCCGGTGATCTTCGTCCAGTCGCTCGACGTGGTTTTTCATCGCATACAAACCGGCTGCAGCCAGGAAACCAGCCTGTCGCATACCGCCGCCCATGACTTTTCGCACGCGACGGGCTTTGTGAATGAACTCTTTCTTTCCCAAGAGCAATGACCCGACCGGCGCGCCCAATCCTTTGGAAAGGCAAACCGAAATGGAATCGAATTGCGACGCATAAGTTTTCGGATCGACCTTGTTCACACGAAGCGCATTGAAAATCCGTGCGCCATCGAGATGCAGCGGCAATCCGTGCTGTTTCGCCAGCTGACTGATGCGTTGAATTTCTTCGAAATCGTAGACGGCGCCGCCGCCACGATTGGCCGTATCTTCCAGTGAAATGAGTTGCGTGACCGGAAAATGTACATCGTCCGGCATGATCCATTGTGCAATGTCGTCGGCTTTCATCCGTCCGCGGTTTCCGCTGAGCAAGCGCACCGAAGCGCCCGAGTTCTTGGCAATTCCACCGCCTTCATAGCGATAAATGTGTGTTTCTTCGTGACAAATAACTTCACCGCCCGGCTTTACATGCACGTTGATCGCGATCTGGTTGGTCTGCGTCCCCGATGGACAAAACAATCCGGCTTCCATCCCGAAATAATCTGCGGCAAATTGTTGCAGCTCGTTGATGGTCGGATCTTCAGCGAATACATCATCGCCTACCGGCGCGGAAAACATAGCAGCGCGCATGGCCTCTGTGGGCTGCGTTACCGTATCGGAACGAAAGTCGATTGGAAGTTTCATACGCTATAAAAATAGCATTTCTCTCACCACAAAGGAGCAAAGATTTTCATATACCCATATTGCTAAGAAAGCAAAGGGAACCGCGTTTTTCTTATGTGTCATTTCTGACTTAAGACTTTTTGGGGCCAATGGCATCCCGAAAGCTTTCGGGGAGGGTGAAATGCATGACATTTCAAGAAAAAATGGCCACCTCAATTGTTCATTGCTACAGAGAGACATACTCCAGATCCCTTTGCTCCTTAACACAAACAGTGAAGCAAACTGTCTTTGCTCCTTTGTGAAAGAAAATGCAGAAAACAAAAAACCACCTCCCAAAAGGAAGATGGTTTCGTATCGTTAGAAACGAGCGGCGAATTAACGCTTGTGGAAACGCTCGTCGGAAACTGTCAGTTTTTTACGGCCTTTGCGGCGACGTGCAGCCAAAACTTTACGACCGTTCTTCGTTGCCATACGGCTGCGGAATCCGTGCTTGTTCTTTCTCTTTCTTACGGACGGCTGAAACGTTCTTTTCATGATCTGTATACTTTATCTTCTGTATTCGGAGTTCAACTTCTTGGCCTGTCAACGACAAAGGCGGGTGCAAAGATAGCCACATTTTCCAAATAGTCAAGGCCTGCAAGAAAATATTCTAAAAAAATGCATGCAAGCCTGTCTACTGTGTATACAGNNCTACAACGAATGTTGCGACCCAAACAGGTAAAAAAGGAAAAAATACAGCTAACACGGGACAGTTACCGCAAAGCCAGACGTATTTTCACTTACCTGAAACCGTACCGGGTCGAATACGGGATCGGCTGGATTTTCCTCGTGCTTTCCACCATGATCGGCTTCGTCTTCCCTATTCTGCTCGGGCAATTGCTTGGACTCGGAAGCGGAGCGAAAACAACCATGGCTGAAGCCGTACAAGCCATCGACCTTTCGAATATTTCGACCGTAGCGCTGGTTTTATTCCTGATGTTCGGCGCCCAGGCCCTTTTCAGCTATTTCCGCGTTGTGTTTTTCACCAATGTGACCGAAAAAGCGTTGCGCGATATCCGTACAGACGTATTTCAGCAATTGCTGCGGCTTCCAATGGATTTCTACAACCGGAATACCGTTGGCGAGCTCACCAGCCGTCTTTCTTCCGATATCACGCAATTACAGGAAACGCTTCGTACGACGGTAGCCGAATTTTTCCGTCAGCTTGTAATGGTTGTCGGCGGCGTGCTTTACCTCGCTTTTGTTTCCTGGAAGCTCGCTTTGATTATGCTTTCGACCGTTCCGGTAATCGTGATCGTGGCTGTTTTATTCGGAAGATTCATCAAACGCTTGTCGCGCGAAGCACAGGATAAAACCGCCACAGCCAATGCCATCGCTGAAGAATCCATGACCGGAATCGGCAATATAAAGGCTTTCACGAATGAAAACTACCTGCTGGGACGATTCAAAGCGACAGTGGAGGAAATTCGTCGTTTGAACGTTCGCAGCGGCTTGTGGCGCGGGATTTTCATTTCGTTCATGGTCTTCTGCATGTTCGGCGCCATCGTGTTTATCGTCTGGCAGGGATTGCTGATGACGCAAGGACCGAATCCGGAGCTGGCACAAGGCGATCTGTTCTCTTTTCTGATGGTGACATTGCTCATGGCGGTCAGCATCGGCTCATTGCCGGATTTTTACTCGGGCATTCAGAAATCGGTCGGGGCCACGGAAAAGCTCATGGACCTGATGACCGAAGTCAGCGAGCCGGAATTGTTCAAAGGAACCGAAAAGCCTGCAATTTCAGGAACGATCACGTTCAAGAACGTTTCCTTCCGCTATCCGCAGCGACCGGATGTTCCGGTAATCCGTGATCTGTCGTTCGAGATCGGTTCCAATCAGACATTAGCGCTGGTGGGAACTTCCGGGGGTGGAAAATCGACCATTGCATCGCTTGTTCTTAACTATTACCAGCCGGAAAGGGGCGCCATTTTGTTCGATGGACACGACGCTTCCACCATCGACCTGGAACATTTGAGAAGTCATATCGCCGTTGTTCCACAGGACGTTTTGCTTTTCGCCGGAACGATCCGCGAGAACATCGCTTTCGGAAAGCCTTCGGCCAGCGAAGAAGCCATTATCGACGCTGCAAGGCAGGCAAATGCACTCGACTTCATTAACGCTTTCCCGGACGGATTCGATACGCAGGTCGGCGACAGGGGAATTCAGCTCAGCGGCGGGCAAAAACAACGCATCGCCATTGNNCCTCGTGCTCGACGAAGCCACTTCGGCCCTCGACTCCGAATCCGAAAAAGTGGTTCAGGACGCCCTCGAAAAGCTGATGAAAGGTCGTACATCGATTGTGATCGCGCACCGTTTAAGCACCATCCGCAATGCCGACAAGATCCTTGTGATCCAGCAAGGCGAGCTCGTTGAACAGGGAACACATCCGGAGCTCATCGCCAATCGCAACGGCGCCTACGCGGGACTTGTGGAGCTACAGACAAACCTCAACAATTGACAGTTGACATTGTACAATTGACAATAAGCCAGACTGTCAATTGTCAATTGTTCCTTGTCAATTGAAATAGAAGTTGTATATTTGCACGTCGAAAGTCGACTACATAAAAATCATTCAAGCAATATTGGCATGTATTTAGCACCAGAAAAAAAGGCTGAAATCTTCGCAAAACACGGAGGATCAGCAACAAACACAGGTTCAACGGAAGGACAAATCGCGTTGTTCACTTACCGCATTGCACACCTTACAGAGCACTTGAAAAAGAATCGTAAGGACTACGGAACTCAGCGTTCACTGCAATTGCTGGTAGGTAAGCGTCGTAGCTTGCTGGACTACCTGAAGCGT
>DJFN01000200.1 GCA_002432085.1 Flavobacteriales bacterium UBA5871 | reverse complement strand
ATCACTTTTAGCCGCGCGTCTGATGCGCCTGATCACCGTTCCAAGCATGGTCTCTACCGTGCATTGGTTCAAAACATGGTCGTAGGTGTTTCCGAAGGGTATAAGAAGGAATTGGAGGTCATCGGTGTAGGTTACCGTGCTACCGCTACAGGACAACTCCTGGAGCTTGCACTCGGTTACTCTCACCCGATCGCTATTGAACTTCCGAAAGAAATTAAGGTAACTGCAGACACCCAGAAGGGTAAAGCACCGGTTGTAACGCTTGAGTCACATGACAAGCAACTGGTTGGTCAGGTAGCCGCCAAGATTCGCTCCCTCCGCAAGCCTGAGCCATACAAAGGTAAAGGTATCCGATTCGTAGGCGAAGTGATTCGTAGAAAAGCCGGTAAGTCTGCAAGTAAGAAATAATTTTTAGTAAAGAAGTTATGGCATTTAGTAAAGTAAACAGAAGAGCAAAAATCAAAAGAAGAATCCGTAAGAAAATCTTCGGAACTTCTTCGTTGCCACGTTTGTCTGTGTTCCGTTCCAACAAGCAGATCTATGCGCAGTTGATCGACGATACAACAGGAAAAACTCTGGCCGCTGCATCTTCCTATAATAACAAAGCCGCTGCGAAGAAAAACAAATCAGAGCAGGCAGCCGTTGTAGGAAAAGAACTCGCTGAAAAAGCAGTGAAAGCAGGCGTGGAATCAGTAGTATTTGACCGTAACGGGTACCTGTACCACGGTCGTGTTAAATCATTGGCAGATTCAGCCCGTGAAGGCGGACTTAAATTTTAAGAAAACATGGCACAACAAGCAATGAATAAAGTAAAGGCTTCGGATATCGAGCTGAAAGATAAACTGGTAGCAGTGAACCGTGTGACCAAAGTAACAAAAGGTGGTCGTACATTCTCTTTCTCTGCTATTGTGGTGGTAGGTGACGAAAACGGTATCGTTGGTCACGGCCTTGGTAAAGCGAAAGAAGTAACTGAAGCGATTACCAAAGGTATCGACGATGCGAAGAAAAACCTGATCAAAGTTCCGATCCTGAAAGGAACGGTTCCCCACACTCAAAAAGGTAAATTCGGTGGAGCGGAAGTGTTGCTGAAGCCAGCTACAAACGGTACAGGTGTAATCGCCGGTGGTGCGATGCGTGCAGTACTCGAGAGCGTAGGTATTCACAACGTATTGGCAAAATCTCAGGGATCATCCAACCCGCACAACGTGGTAAAGGCAACTATGGACGCACTTGCGAACATGCGTGACGCCGTTACAGTAGCACGTCAGCGTGGAATCACATTGGATAAAGTGTTTAACGGTTAATACTCAGGTAGAATGGCAACAATTAAAATTAAACAGGTTCGCAGTGCTATCAAGCGCCCGGCTCGTCAGAAGGCGACAATCAAGGCGTTGGGTTTTAAAAAGTTGAACCAGGTTATTGAGAAAGAAGCAACACCACAGATCCTCGGCATGATCAAGAAAGTCGAGCACATGGTCGTAGTGGTAGGTTAATAACGCATTAAATCGAATTGACAATGAATTTGAATAATTTAAAGCCTGCCAAAGGATCGGTACTGAAAGACAAGCGTATCGGTCGTGGCCATGGTTCCGGTGGTGGCGGTACAGCTACAAGGGGTCATAAAGGAGCGAAATCCCGCTCAGGTTACTCAACAAAAATTGGTTTCGAAGGTGGTCAGATGCCATTGCAGCGTCGTGTGCCGAAATTCGGATTCAAGAATATCAACAGAGTCGAGTACAAAGCAATTAATCTGGATGCTATTCAGTCGCTTGTTGAGCGTAAGAATATCACTGATATTACCCTCGAAGTGTTGCGTGACAACGGTCTTGTTTCCCGTAACGACCTGGTGAAAATCCTCGGTCGCGGCGAGCTCAAAGCCAAAGTGAACGTAACAGCCCATAAGTTTTCATCTACTGCAAAAGCAGGAATTGAAGCTCAAGGTGGTTCTATTTCAGAAATCTAATTAACTTTGCCGACATTTTTTCTATGAAAAGGTTTATTCAAAACATAAAAAATATCTGGAAGGTCGAGGAATTGAGGAAGCGTATCATTCTTACGCTTTCTCTTATTCTTGTTTACCGTATCGGCTCCTTCGTGATGCTTCCAGGTGTTAACTCGGATGCTGTTCTGGCATACAACTCAAGTAAAGGAAATGGCGGCGGCGGATTCGAAGACCTGTTATCACTGTTCTCCGGTGGCGGATTTACGAACGTGTCTATCATGGCACTCGGGATCATGCCGTACATCAGTGCCTCCATCATCATGCAGCTCCTCGGTATGGCTGTTCCAGCCGTACAGAAAATGCAGAATGAAGGAGAATCCGGCAGAAAACAAATCAACAACTACACGCGTATTCTGACGATCATTATCTGTGGTCTCCAGGCGCCAAGCTACATTACACTGTACGCTTCCGGTATCCCTGGCGCACTGCCGACTGATCCGGGAAGCATGTGGTGGGTTCAGTCGGTGATCGTTATGATCGCTGGATCCATGTTTGCTGTGTGGCTCGGTGAGCGTATCACGGACCGTGGTATCGGTAATGGTATTTCCTTATTGATCACTGTCGGAATCCTCGCTCGTCTCCCACAATCCTTCATCGCAGAGCTCGGCTTTAGCCAGCCGCTGGTGATCGTGCTGGAAATGGTCGTATTCATCCTCATCGTACTGGGAACCATTCTCATCGTGCAGGGTGTGCGTAAAATTCCGCTCAACACCGCAAAACGCGTTGTAGGTGCCCGTCAGGCGGATGCACAGGGAGCACGCAGCTACCTGCCGCTGAAAGTGAATGCTTCCGGTGTAATGCCGATCATCTTCGCTCAGGCTATCATGACCATCCCGGTGATGCTGTTTTCCAGCCAAAACACCAACGATGTTTCCTGGTTCCAGGCGAAATTCGGTGATATCTACGGTGTCTGGTACAACCTGCTGCTCGCGTTCCTGATCATCATCTTCACGTATTTCTATACGGCGATCATGATCAACCCACGCAAAATGGCAGATGATCTGAAGCGCAACGGCGGATTCATCCCAGGCGTTCGTCCGGGTGAAGAAACAGCGAATTTTATCGATACGCTCGTTTCCCGTATTACGCTTCCGGGATCACTCTTCCTGGCGCTCATCGCTGTATTGCCGGCGATCGCTCACGCTGCCGGAATCACTTCCGGTTTCGAAATGTTCTTCGGTGGTACGTCCCTGCTCATCATGGTAGGTGTGGTACTCGACACGCTGCAACAGATCGAATCCTACCTGTTGAACCGCCACATGGACGGTTTGATGGAAGGAACCCGTGTACGTGGACGCAGAGCTGCAAACGAATTATCCGGTTTCTAAGATGGCTAAGCAGAATTCGATAGAACAGGACGGAACAATCATCGAGGCATTGTCCAACGCGATGTTCCGGGTAGAGTTAGAAAACGGGCACATCATCACCGCCCACATTTCAGGAAAGATGCGGATGTTCTACATCAAAATCCTTCCGGGAGATCGTGTGAAAGTGGAAATGTCGCCTTATGACTTAACAAAAGGACGTATTTCCTTCCGCTACAAATAAGTATGAAGGAATTTCGATAAAAAAAGAAAGCAAAATGAAAGTAAGAGCTTCAGTAAAGAAACGAACTGCAGATTGCAAGATCGTTAAAAGAAAAGGAGTAGTTTACGTGATTAACAAAAAGAATCCTAAACTCAAACAAAGACAAGGTTAATTATGGCACGTATTGCAGGTATTGATCTACCAAAAAACAAAAGAGGTGTAATCGGTTTGACTTACATCTTCGGTATTGGCCGCAGCACGGCTAAGCAGATCCTGACATCCAACGGTATTGACGAAAATATCAAGGTACAGGATTGGAACGACGACCAGATCGCTCAGATCCGTAACTCTATTGCGGAAGTGAAAACTGAAGGTCAGCTTCGTTCCGAGATCCAGCTGAACATCAAGCGTCTTATGGACATCGGATGTACACGTGGTATCCGTCACCGTGCTGGTCTGCCATTGCGAGGACAGCGTACGAAAAACAACTCCCGTACGAGAAAAGGTAGAAGAAAAACAGTTGCTAACAAGAAGAAAGCAGCTAAATAATAAGTAGAAATGGCAAAAGCAAATCAAAAGAAGAAGAAAATTGTCAAAGTAGATGCTCAGGGTGAAGCGCATATTCAGGCTACCTTCAACAACATCATTATTTCTTTGACAAACAACGCTGGTCAGGTTATCTCCTGGTCATCGGCTGGAAAGATGGGCTTCAAAGGTTCTAAAAAGAACACTCC
>DJFN01000164.1 GCA_002432085.1 Flavobacteriales bacterium UBA5871 | reverse complement strand
TCTGCAGGCGGCCGGCCGTATCGACGATCACGACGTTGAATCCGTTGCTGCGTGCATGGATGACAGCCGCCGTGGCGATTTTCACCGGATCTTTTTCTTCCTTGTTGGAGTAAACATCGATCCCGAGCTGCTCACCGAGTACGTGGAGCTGATCGATCGCCGCCGGACGGTAAACGTCGCAGGCAACGAGCAAAGGCTTCTTGTTTTTCTTGGTCTTGAGGTAATTCGCCAGCTTTCCGGAGAACGTCGTTTTTCCCGAACCCTGCAGACCGGACATCAGCACGATTCCCGGATTGCCCTGTACGGAAATTTCTACTTCGTTCCCGCCCATGAGGTCTACCAGCTCTTCGTGGCAGATCTTCACCATGAGCTGCCCCGGCGAAATGGCCGTGAGTACGTTCTGACCGATCGCTTTTTCCTTTACGCGGTCGGTAAATTCCTTGGCGGTTTTATAGTTGACGTCGGCATCGAGCAACGCGCGACGAACTTCTTTGAGCGTTTCAGCTACGTTAATCTCGCTAATCTGACCCTGTCCTTTCAGAACTTTAAAGGCGCGTTCAAATTTGTCGGTAAGATTTTCAAACATGCTGTTAAATTGTGTTTTGGGCAGCGAAAATACGGAATTTTCGTGTGATTCGAATGGAAAAATCAGGGATTCTACAGGGATTCTACTGTTCTGCATCCAGCGTGCTTTACTTTCCTGCGGATTGGCGAATTCACATGATTTTTTTCTGCTATGTTGCAGCTCGCGGACACTTGTTTGGTATTCGTCGTGAGCTTATTGTTTCGAAAGCTTCTTCCGGAGCTTTTTTCTCAGCTTTTGCAGGGTTTTATCCGTAATGATGTAATTGTATCCGCAGCCGCAGAACATTTCCTGGCTGATCACCGTGCTGTAATAATCGCCATTTTTGAAGTAGTTTTCATATTCAGAGAATTTACCGGTGCACATGCTCATATAATAAATGGGATCATAGCTGCTGAAATACGAATAGATCAGCGTATCGTGATCAAAATACATTTCCGGATATTTCCCGAAAGGCAGATAAGGCTGAATTTCCTGATAGGCAGAATCGCGCGAAAATCCGTACAGTGAAATTCCGATGATTTTCCCTTCGAATGAAGCCACGCTATAGGTCATGCGCCCCTTCCAGTCTTTTGCAGAAGATCTGTCTCCGGAATATGGATTTTGCAAGACGTAGCTTCCATCTCTTTTTCGGATTGTGTATGCTGCATTCAGTCTGATGATATCCAACTGGATCTGGTCCGATTGCAAAAGTTCTCTGATGCTGTCCAGCTTGTGGTTAACCAGCTGAATGTACGGATCGTTCGGCAGCGAATCATTGTAGAGCGGAAAACGATCGGAATTCGGTTGTGCGAAGCTTATCAGAACGCAGCAATGGAACAGCAACAGGAAAACGTATTTTGACATCGGATTTTTTTGCGACAGGACGTACAACCTTTGTGCATTTGGGTTCAGGAAAAGCTCAATACAGCTTCACCTTCAGGTCACGGATCAGGAATCGCGTATGCTGATCGTTCAGGAAGCCCACCGATAATTCCCGCGGGTTCTGACTCGACGCCGGAACAGCCAGCATGAATTGGAACTTCATCCATTCGCTGCCTTCCTTGGTGGATTTTTTCATCGGGAAGGTTTTGTATAGCAGCAAATTCTCTTTTTCGGCAAAAGCCATAGAAAACTGGATATCTTTCGTTCGATCCCATTTGATNNTTCTCCTTCTACAAAGACGATACGATCGCGATTGAACCAGCTGCTGTCGCGGAGCTTTAATACCGGACCGAAATCGTTTTCCGGCAAATATTCCCAGGCCTGCTCCTTATCGTTGAACGAACGAACGCATTCCCACGCCACGTTGGACGTATCCGAGAAATCGGCTGAAAAAACCGGCTGTCGCTTATCAAGCTGCAGGAAGGTGTACAAATTTTTGGCTTTCGGTGCCGTTTTCCGGCAAAGCGTGATCTTTCCATTGGTAGCTACGACTTCCAGGCCGTTGATGATCTGCGGATAATTCGCATACACTTCCGGCATGAAGAGCTCGTTCTGGAACACGACATATTTCACCGGAAATTGCAGCATCGTCCGGAAGACTTCGGGCTTCGTCCCCATCGTGATGTAGCCTTTGCGGTTCATGGCCATAAACGGCACATTCGGTGGCGCCGGCGTGATCACCAGCAGTTTTTCCGACTTCGGAATACCCAAACGGTCGAGAAACGCTTCGCTGTCCTGGTAAGCCAGATCGGTCGCAGCATTCAGGCCGAATCGCTCGCTTTCTGCACGCTGCCGCTGTACGTTGAAATCGGCGCGCAACGCCAATGCCGAAAAAGCAAAACCGGTTACCAAAAATCCCCAGCGGAAAAGCCTTTTTTCAGGAACGGCCAGTCGACCCAAACCGCAAACAACAAGGATCAGTGGAACGAAAAAGACGTCGATGAAATAATAATCGTGGTTGACGAACTGCGCACACAACACAATGTAGAACAACAGGCAGCCTACGAACATAAAACCGGTCAAAGCGCCGATCGTTCGCCCCAACACATCTTTTTTACGCAAGCGGATCAGTTGAACAATAGCCGTGATAACTAATACTATCAATACGATATAATGCCATCTCGAAAAGTACTCGAAACGCCAGAATTCGTAGACTTTTGCCGTGATCTCGATGAATTCGCTGAACGAAGAAACCGGCATCAGCGTGCTCAGAAACAACGATCCGTAAGTGTTCCGTAAGTGTGCATTCCAGAGCATGTAGCCCAGAATAAAACCGGCGGAAAGCGTTACGAGCACGATTTTCAGCTTTACATCTTTTGGCGTTTTCAGCAACCGGAAAAACTCAACCGCCAACACCGCAATCAACGGAATGAGAAAGGTCGTACGCGTCAAAGCAGCCAATGTCAGGAAGATCATTGCAATGATCAACGATTTGCGCTGTTCCTGTTGCCGGTAAGCGGAATAAAAATACAAACCTGTGATCGCGGTTGCGAGACTGGGAACGCCCGGCAAAAAACGGATCTGGTAATAGGTATAAACAGGCGACGTCACGAAGAAAAGTGCGATAAAAACGCCCATCCAGCGATTGCCCGTCAAAAGCGTCGCCAAACGGAACAGGAAAAACGCGCCCATCAGTCCGACCAGCAGCAGGTAAACGCGGTAAATCATCGGCGAATCGGAACCGCTGATCTTCATGATCACCGCCGGAATGTAGTTGTGGATCGGAAAATCCACCGCCGTCACGGAAGATTTGCTGTCCGTTTTCCAGTAATCGGGAAATTGATGATTGCTGACGTATGTTTCCGGCTGAAAAAAGTTGAGATCGTTGTTGACGAATCCTTTCGCAAGTGCGTAATGATCGGCCTGTGCCCAGGCATGGATGCCGTTCGGTCCTTTGTCGAAATCCGGGCGGTAAACCACCACGAAGTATACGGCCAGCAACAGGATGAAAACGGTTCCGAACCATTTATCTGTCGTTGCTGCTGCCAGTCGCTTCATAGCATGAATTTTAGACTTGCGGCGAAACGTTGAGTTTGCTTTTCTTGCGGCTGTAACCGAAATAGATCACCATGCCGACAGCCAGCCACGCACCGAAACCGATCCAGTTCCAGATTGTGAGCTCAGCCATCATGTAAAGACAGCTGACGAGTCCTAAAAGTGGAATTAAAGACAAATTCGAGCGGAATGCCCAGATCGTGATCCCAACGAGCAAAACGAGGAAGATCCACATCGGGATTTTGTGCATGAACAGCGCAAATCCGGATTCGTAGAGCTGTTTCTCTTCCATTCCGACGGCTTTCATCTGCTTGAGGTATTGCCCCTCCTCCATTTCACCGAAATAGGTTTCAAGATCTTTGTCGCTTGCTTCAAAGCCTTTGTAGTCGATGCGCTCCACTTCTTTTTTCAGATTTTCCGTCTGATTGTTGTCGAGCGAAGTCAACAAATCGGCCGGTGCGATCAGCTCGCGCTCGTTCGTCAGAAAAGCCATTGTAGAACGATTGTAAACCGTAAACGCCAGCGTTACACCTCCGACGAGCATCAGCGGCGCAATGTATTTCGCGTTCATATACGGAATACGGAATTTTCCGCGTGGAACGTCGGGCTTGTTCTGCAATACGAGGACGCCGGCACATACCATGACGAAAGCAAACAGCGTTCCGATACTGCAAAGGTCGGTTACCATCGTAAGGTTCATGAACAGAGCTGGAACGGCCACCACAAAACCAACGACAACGGTCGAGAAAGACGGCGTTTTAAAGCGCGGATGAATCTTCGAAAATTTCGGCGGCAGCAAACCGTCGCGGCTCATGCTCATCCAGATACGCGGCTGTCCCATCTGGAACACGAGCAATACGCTCGCCATAGCCACCACGGCGCTCACAGCAATAATTCCGGAAAGCCATTTCAAGTCAAGTTGTTCAAACACAGCCGCCAGCGGATCACCCACATCGAGGTCTTTATAGGAAACCATTCCGGTCAGAACGAGCGCAATAATGATGTAAAGTACCGTACAGATAATGATCGCCCACATCATCCCGCGTGGAAGATCCCGCTGTGGATTCCGACATTCTTCGGCCGTTGTGGAAATCGCATCGAAACCGATATAAGCGAAAAAGACCGCCGAAACACCTTTCAGAACGCCTTCCATGCCTTCCGGCGCGAACGGATTCCAGTTGTCGGTGTCGACATAGAAAACACCAACGGCGATCACAAGCAGGATAACCGCCAGTTTGATCACTACCATCAGGTTGCTGGCGTTTCGCGATTCCTTCATTCCGCGGTAAACGAGCCATGTAATCAGGATGATAATCAGGAGTGCCGGTAAATCAGCGATGAAATGGATCGGGCCAAGCTTCGGACAGCTGGTCCAGGCAATGTAGGCTGATTGCAGCGATTCGTCGAGATTCTGGAATACTTTTCCGCTTTGCATGAGGCCCACAGCTTCGTTGTAGCCATTATGCGCGGTGATGTAATCCATTTGTATCCATTGAGGCAGCTTTAGCCCACCACTTTCCAATAGTCCGGTGAAGTAATCGCTCCACGATATGGCGACCGTGATATTTCCGATCGCGTACTCCATGATCAACGCCCATCCGATGATCCACGCAATGATTTCACCGAAAGCAACATAGGAATAGGTATACGCACTTCCTGAAACCGGTACCATCGAAGCGAATTCGGCATAAGCGAACGCTGCAAAACCACAGGCAATGGCGGTGAAGAGGAACAGGAAAATGACCGCGGGACCGCCATCGGCACTTGCCTTTCCGATCGTACTGAAGATTCCCGCTCCGATGATCGCAGCGATACCGAAAGCCGCCAGATCGCGCACTCCCAGGTGACGTCCCAATGTGTGTCCGTCGCCCGAGTCGAGTGTTCCATGAGCATTTTCTCCGCCGTTTTGTTCGATGGAGGCCAGAATGTCATTGACGTTCTTTTTTCTGAATAAAGATTGAAAGCTCATGGTTGCGTGTTGTGTACTGATGCTGACAAAAATAGAAAAAGGATTGGATCACCAGCGTATGTAAGGATGTTGCAACAGAAAGCGGTCCTTTTGCTGCTGAAATTGTTCCAGGAAACGTTTCGAAGCCTCCGATTCCGGAAACAGAAGCCGGTGCTGCTCCATACGACGAAGCGCAGCCATCTCGCCGATCAATCCCACGGTTGCTTCCTTGAAAAACCAATTGCTGAACAGATTCCAGACTTCTTCAACCGCCAGCTCGTTCGGATGCACGCCATCGCGGGCAAAATACCGGTAATCCCGCAGCAGGTCGTTTACGAGCTCATAAGCCGGGAAATACGTCACGCCGAAACGCTCTTCCAATACGCCGCAAAGCTCGAACAAACGCGCTTTGGATCGGTTATTTTCCGTCCAGCCGTCGCGGGAATAACGCACCGGGCTAACGGTGAAAATCAGCTGTAATTCCGGGTTAAAAATCTTAAGTGCGCTGATCGTTTCTTCCCAATGTTCTGCCAGTTCATCGAGCGGAGTCAGCTCTTTTTTGAACCTGCTTCCGGGCATTTTATGACAATTCGCTACAATCGTTCCTTCGTCATTCAAGCGATAGCCGTGCGCAGAACCAAGCGTAATGACAAGAACGGAAGCTTGTGAAAGTGCCATTTTCAATTCTGAACGGAGATTATGCAACTTACTTTTCAAATCGCTTTCAGACATCGCGTAGACTTCGCTGCTGGCATCCCAGGACAGGAAGACATCATCACGTTGTAAAGTACGCTCGTTCGTCGTTTCCGTAAGCGTTTCTGAAAGGCATCTCGCCAAAGGAATCGGATGGAATATGACACCGAACGGATTCGAAACGACATGAAAACCCGCTTGCTGCAATTCAACGGCGATGTGCTCCGAAAAACAAGAGCCGATCAGCACGACAGGCTGTTGATGACTGATTTTCAGTCCATCTTTCGGAGCCGGAAATTCACTCGCCGGATTCATCGCTGAATTGTTCTAAAGTGAAATGCAGCAATTCCTTCCAACCTTCCCATTTTGAATCGGTTCCGATGGTTTCGTTATGCCAGATACAGCAGAAAACACCGCCGTAGCTTTTTACTTCATTGATCAAAGCTGCAACAACGGTTTTGCTTTCTTCCGGACTCATTCGCAGGTAATCTTTGAACATGCCTTCCATGTATACGAATGGCACGAGCAATAAATCGGTTTGCAAATTCCGGGATAGATCGAAAAATGGGAATGGATGGGCCGTTCCGGCACGAAAACCGGGCTGATCGGAATATCCCATCGTGAAATCTTTTTTGAATCCAAGCTCAATTAAACGGTTATAAGTCATTGGCNNTTGTTCTTCATACAACGCTTTATCCGAGCTGTTGCTGGCATAGCTTGGATGTAAACCAACCTTGGCGACCTGGCTCATGTTGCGGATCAATCGCTGGTGACGCGGATCGTGCCACGGCAGATTGCGATCGTATTGGCCGTAATCGCCAAGATGCCAGAAAATCCTGGTTTGCGGGAAACGTTCGGCGATACGCTCGATCTCGTCGAATGTGTCGTACGGATCTTTTAGCTCGCCACTGTTGACTTTCCGCCGTTCTTCCAGTCGTTCCTTGTTCCTTTTTGACAGATCTTTCAAAANNATTTTCGCCAGCCGTCTTTCCATTTATATGCAAACGTGTTATCGATATCAAAGCTCGGAATGAATTCCACTTTTCGTCCGGTTTTCAAAGCCGGCAAAGCGGTCGGATAAAAAGCAGCTATAACAGCTTCCGTCCAGCGCTCGACGATCTGCAGATGCAGCCAGCCGAAATGATATAGTATACTGGAAACAGCTTCGAAACGTCCGTGTTGATCTCTACGTGGATTCGTGTATTCTTCGTAACGCGACAGTACGTAAAAAATCGCCGCAAAAGGATCGGTTTCCCCGTTGATGACAAGCATCGGAGCTTCATTCCAGTTGCCTTTTTCCAGAACGAGATCGGTCCGGATCGCTTCTTCAAACAGCAAATCCGATGGCTTGAAATGCACGCCGACGCCAAGGTCCCAATCCGAATAATTGAGTCGCGGCTCTTCGCCTTCCAGGAATTCACGCTGATCGTTGGTGCAGCGATAGTCCAGTCCGTGCCGGGTAAACACAAAATCCAGCGTAAACTGTAAGCGCTCGGTTACCTGGTCAACGTAAATCAGCATATCATGCTAACGCTTCAACAATGGTTTTACATATAAACTCAGCTGCATTTCCTTTTCCGAAAATGGCCGGATAATTTGCATCCGAAAGCGGATGATCGAGGAATCGATTCACTGATTGGACCAATTTGTCTTTATCAGCCCCGGTAAGCACCGCAGCACTTGTTTCGATCAACTCCACCCATTCGGTCTGGTCGCGCAATACCACACAAGGCTTGCGGAAGAAGAACGCTTCTTTCTGAACACCGCCACTGTCGGTAACGATCAGCACCGCCTGCTGCTCAAGACGGATCATATCGAGGAATCCGACCGGCTCGATGAAACGGATCAACCCCGATTCGTTGATTTTCTGCATCAAAGAAGCGGAAGCCGTTTGCTCGAGGTATTTTTTCGTACGCGGGTGAAGCGGCACGATCACCGTTAGCCTGCGCTGCAAGGCGATTTCGGTCAATCCTTCGAAGATCGCGTTCAGCCGAACCGGATCATCTGTGTTAGTATTGCGGTGAACAGTACAAAGAATGTACGGTTTCCCTTCGCATTCGCAGGTTTTCAAAATGGTTGACGTACGCTCTGCGATCTCGGAAAAATGCAGACTGTTGTCGTACATGATATCACCGCAATGATACACGCGCGGATGATCGAATGTTGCCGGAACATCCGTATTGCTATTAATGGAAAAACCTTCCGTTTTCAGGTTGTCGATGCCTTGCCTGGTCGGCGAATACAAGAGTGTCGAAACGTGGTCGGTCATGATGCGGTTGATCTCTTCCGGCATCGCTTTATTGTAGCTGCGCAAACCGGCTTCGACGTGCACGACCGGAATATGGATTTTAGACGCGGCGAGAGCGCCCGCCAACGTTGAATTCGTATCACCGTACACAATCACTGCATCCGGCTTGTGTTCAATCATCAGCTGCTCGAGTCCGTCGAGCATGGCACCTGTTTGTTTTCCGTGCGAGCTGCTGCCAATCGACAACTGCGCAAACGGCTCGGGAATTCCCAGCTCGCGAAAGAAAACGGCTGACATATTTTCATCGTAATGCTGCCCGGTGTGGACGATCAGCTCTTCGACCTGTCCTTTATAATGTGTTTCGATCGCACGACTGATAGCTGCAGCTTTAATGATTTGCGGCCGCGCGCCGATGATCGTCATCCATTTTTTCATATCATCAATCCATTATCGGAGAAGCTAAAGTAACCATTATCGGTAATTACGAGATGATCGAGTATCGGCATTTCGATCAGCGATCCGAATTCGCGGAGCTTGCGTGTAAGCCGCTCGTCATTAGGGCTCGGCCGACAATTCCCGCTAGGATGATTGTGGGTCAGGATCAAAGCGCTGGCGTTGAATTCCATCGCTGTTTTGAAGATGATTTTAGCATCGACATAAGTTCCGTCCGTGCCACCCATCGAGATTTTCCGGATTCCCAGCACTTCATTGGAGCGACTCAACAAGATGATATGAAATTCCTCGTGCGAAAGGTCTTTGTAAAAGGATTTCACGAGGTCGTAGCTATGTATGGAAGAAAAAATCTTGCGTTTTTTCAGCGTCGGGGCTTCTTTGCGACGCCTTCCGAGCTCGATGGCCGCCAGAATGGCCAGCGCCTTGGCTTCGCCCACGCCTTTGACTTCACATAATTGATGGAGCTGCAGCTTCCCGAAATCGCAAAGATCGTCGTTTACCAGCTTCAGCAGCTCGCGCGCCAGATCAACAGCCGTTTTATGCAGACTGCCTTTCCCAATAATGATCGCAAGCAATTCGGCATCTGAAAGGGTGTTTTTGCCTTTTCGGAGCATTTTTTCTCGCGGCCGGTCATCTTCGGCCCACTCACGGATGCTTACCGTATTCTTCAACATAGCTTAACCTTTCACCTGAATATACACATTTCCCGTCGGGCTCACAAGGCTTTAGCACACCACAAGTTTTCAACAAAGTCCCTAAAACCGATTAATGCTGTATTTTCGTTTCTGAAAATGGATTCACTCACACAAATCGTTCTTGGAGCTGCTGTCGGCGAAGCGATTGCCGGTCGGAAAATGGGAGCAAAAGCCGCACTTTGGGGCGCTGTTGGCGGCACCATTCCGGATCTCGATGTGTTTTTAACGCGCTTTTATGACGTGTTCCAGAGCGCATTGGTCCACCGCGGATTTTCGCATTCCTTACTATTTGCACTGATCGTTTCACCGATCCTCGCCTGGATCTTTTTCCGGCTCTACCGCAAGCGCTACGATTTCCGAACATGGTACCTGCTTTGGGGACTGGCGATCGTAACGCATCCGATGCTCGACATGTTTACCAATTACGGAACGCAGTTTTTATGGCCGTTGCCTTACCGAATCACGTTTAATTCCGTGTTCGTTATCGATCCGCTGTATACGCTTCCGTTCATGATCTGTTTGCTGGTAGCGCTGTTCACCAAACGGGAAAAGCGTTCGCGTTTTCGCTGGAACATGGCCGGAATTATGTGGTCGTGTGCGTATTTAGTCTGGGGTGTGGTAGTAAAGCTGTTCATTCTCTCAGAAACCCCGACCTATTTTAGCCAAAGCGGGCTGAAAACCTCGAACGCAATGGTAACGCCGATGCCACTAACTTCGTGTTACTGGCTTTTGCTCACCGAAGACAAGCAGCATTATTACGTCGGTTATAAATCGCTGTTTGCTGAATTCGATCCGGACAACATACAGGTGATCGAGAAAAATCACGAGCTTTTACAAGGTATTCGATGGAAAGGAAAAGATCTGACGGTGCAGATACGTTACCTCACTAATGGCTATTACGCCTTGCGGCAAAGCAACGATACCTTGTACTGTTACGACCTGCGTTTCGGTACTTCGAAAGAGCTGACCAACGGCAAAATCGAGACTCCGATCATGGGTTATGGTATGATTGTTGAAAAAGGCGTTGTGCAAAAGTCTTTTCGTCTCCAGCGGGGCGAAGCGATGAAAGCGCTTAATTTTGGACATTATTTTGATAAAGTCATCGGAAAATGAAACATCTCATCACAATAGCGGCTTGTTCCTTATTACTGCATGCTTGTGCACAGAATACACCTGAAACGAAAAAACCTGAGCGCAAGCTGCCTCAATTGCCAAAGGTGGAAACCAGCTACAAGCTGGAAGACTTTCTGAAGGAAAATCCGCAACTGGATAAAGATGTAGAAGCTATTTTCAACAGTCTCGACGACACCGCGATCGTGGCCCAGCTGATCATGCCAGCCGTAGGTCGGTTGGGACAAACGACAGCGACGATCAATAAACACATCGAAAACCGTCAGATCGGTGGCGTTCTGATGCTCAACGGTACGAAAGACGAATTCACGAAGTGGATCAAAAGCTTCGAAGAAAAGAACAAAACCCTGGGCAATCCGGGCTTTTTATACAGCGCCGATGCCGAGCCAAGCCTTGTAAACCGTAAAATCACCGGATCGCAGCCTGTTAAAAAAGCCAATGAGCTGAAAAGCGTGGAAGAAGTCGAGCAAACGGCTTCTACAATCGCTGCAGATCTCAAAGCGATCGGGATCAATTACAATTTTGCACCGGTGGTGGATATGTCGCCGAACAAAACAGTTGGTTTCCGTAGCTTCGGTGCTGTTCCGGCCAATATCATTCCGTGGTCGAACGCTTTCATCCAGCAAACGCAGAAAGAAGGCATCATCGCAACGGCGAAGCATTTCCCTGGCCATGGACTGGTTTCCGGCGATACACATAAATCATTACAGGTTATCGACGGCGAGCTGAAGGAAATTCAGAACTATCCGAAGCTGATCGAAGACGGCGTGCTATCCATTATGATCGGCCACCTGGCAGTCGACAACAACCCGAAATACAACACAAACGGACTCCCTGCTACCCTTTCCAGCGTGATCATAACCGATCTGCTGCGCACCGAAATGGGCTTTAAAGGTCTCGTGGTGACGGATGCGATGAACATGGGCGGTGTAACGTCTGTTCAGGACAGCGACGTAAAAGCGATAGAAGCCGGTGTTGACATTCTGCTGATGCCACTCGATGCTGCAAAAGCGCACAGCGCCATTCTGAAAAAATACCGTTCCGATGCCGCTTTCAAAGCGAAAGTGGATGCAGCTGCGAAACGCATCATTCGTATGAAATTGTGCGTTGGGGCAATCAAGCCTTGATATTGGACAAAATAAAACCGGGATCATTTTCACCCCGGTTTAAAAAACTTCCAAATACTGTTTGGGCTCAATCCATGCAGCAGGATCATTATCATCCCTGTCTACGGCTGCAATCAGAATTTGATTAAATCTAAGTTACAAAGTATCAATCCAAAAGCAAAATAAGAAACGTTAAAGCGGCCCAAAAATCGTTAACACGTTATCAACAATTCATTGCTTTTCCCTTATCAACTCTTCAACTCACCAACTTCCAACTATTAGAGCAATTTCCGGGTTGCCACTCCACTATGCTTCTATTATTTTTGTCCAAACATCAATTCATGGAACAGGAACAGCTCAATTTTCAGCGCATTGCAACGGCGATCGATTACGTTCGGAACAATTTCAAGCGTCAGCCCTCACTGGAAGAAATCGCTGAAGTCGTTCATCTGAGCCCCTTCCATTTCCAGCGGATGTTCACCGAATGGGCCGGTGTGAGTCCGAAGAAATTCCTGCAATACACCAGCGTCGAATACGCCAAGCATTTGTTGAAAGAGCGCCAGGTCACACTGTTTGACGCAGCCGAAGCCACAGGACTTTCAGGAACCGGGCGACTGCACGATCTGTTCGTCACGATCGAAGCCATGACCCCCGGCGAGTACAAGAACGGTGGTGAGAACCTGCAAATCAGCTACGAATTCGCTGCAACGCCTTTCGGAATGATTTGCATCGCGAGTACGGAGAAAGGTATCTGTCACCTCGAGTTCGCAGACGATGAACCGGAAGGACTGGCAGCTTTATCGAAACGCTTTCCGGGAGCTCATTTGAAATCAGCGAACATGAACGGACACCAAACGGCGCTCGCGTTTTTCCAGCGCGACTGGAACAGCGAGGAGAAAATCCGTTTGCACCTCAAAGGCACAGAATTTCAGCTCAAAGTCTGGCAAGCCCTGTTGCAGATTCCTTCAGGAAATTTGTCGTCCTACGGAAAGCTGGCCGAGAGCTTCGGCAATCCTGGAGCATCACGCGCTATCGGCACGGCGATCGGTGATAATCCGGTAGCGTTTATCATTCCGTGTCACCGTGTTATTCAATCTGGCGGACAACCAGGCGGTTATCATTGGGGCATTCCTCGGAAAAATGCGATGATCGGCTGGGAAGCTGCGCTGTTGGAGGAAAAGGAAGCGTAAACAGGAACGAATTCCGGCATCCGGAACGCAGAATATAGTGCATTTGACGTATGGGATTTCTCGTTAAAAATCGCCAAATTTGCGCTCAACTCTGTGAAAACGATGCAAATAGTTACCAAAATACTACTCTGCNNGCTCAACCCTATTCCTGTTTCTGTCTCAGAAGGTTTCAGCGCAATGTACCGCTAATGCCGGTCCTGATACGAGCATTTGCCAGGGAGCAGCTGTACCGATCGGTGTCCCGCCCAATTCGGCTACAGGAACGGCACCTTTCACCTATAACTGGACGCCGGTCGGAGGATTGTCCTGCACGGATTGTCCAACACCAATTGCTACACCAGCCTCAACAACCGTTTACACACTCACCATTGAAGATGCCGACGGCTGTACAGCCACGGATAACGTAACAGTTACCGTTTTCCCGGTTCCGACAGCCGGTTTTACATTCTCACCAACGGGCGGCTGTGCTAACATTCCGATTCAATTCACCAGTACATCGACCGGAACAGGACTGATTTACCAATGGAACTTCGGCGATCCGGCTTCGGGTGCATCCAATACGTCTTCACAGCAAAATCCTTCGCATACCTTTGTCGCTGACGGAAGCGCTTCACAGAACTTCACCGTAACACTTGTCGTGATCGACGCCAACGGCTGTACCAGCAGTATGGCTCAAACCGTAACGATTCTGCAAACGCCCGGGCCTATGCTCGTGGATCCGGTCACAGATATGAAAAACTGCGACGGCAGCAACTTCGGCCTGACCGTTTACAATGCCACGACAGGCGGCTCGAATTCGAACTACCAGATCCAATGGGGTGATGGAAGTCCCGACTTTAACAGCGGAACTTTTCCAGGTGGCGGGCTCACACACACTTACACTTCAGCAGAGATTTTCGACCTGTATTTTATCGTAACTGGTGCGAATGGCTGTATCGATACGGCGATCTATAACATCGCCAACATCACCAACCCGGCCATCGGAGCAGCGAACCCGGGAGGAACAACCGGTTGTGGCCCATTGACGCTCTGTTTCCCGCTCAACAATTTTGCATCCAATCACCCGACGACCTATTACATTGTCGATTTCGGTGATGGCTCGCCACAGGATACACTCCCGCATCCACCGCCGGCAACGCTGTGTCATACTTACACGGCTTCTTCATGTGGTTCGGCCGGAAATGCATTCATGTTCAGTATCATGGCCGTGAACCAATGCGACAACAGTGAGGCGACGATCTCACCTATTCGTGTTTTTGCCGGACCACAAGCAGGGTTCAACAATCCGGCGACGGCTTGTACCGGTTCGCCTGTTACAATGACCAACACGTCCGTTGCAGGATTCAACAGCTCGTGTAGCTCGTCCACGATCTACAACTGGGATTTCGGAGATGGAGGAACGCTGACAACCGTAACGCTGACACACCCGGTGCATACTTACGCTGCGCCCGGGACCTATACGATCAGCCTGACAACGACCAACAGCTGCGGCTCGAATACGATCACTCATCAGATTTGCATCGAAAACCCGCCAACTCCGAATTTTACGCTTTCACCGGCAACCGGCTGTGTTCCTTTTACTACGCAAATCACCAATCTTTCCGGATTGACAAACACCTGCAACGTAACGCGCAACTGGACAGTGATCTTCAACGGCTCGACCTGTCTGCCGTCGTCAGGAAACTACCAGTTCACCAACGGAACCAACGCCGGCTCGGCAAATCCAAGCATCGAATTCCTGCAGCCGGGTTCGTATACCGTTCGTCTGACTCTGACAAATTCCTGCGGATCTTTCCAGTTTACACAAGCTGTGACCGCACAAGCACCACCACAGGTTTCCATCAATCCATTGGCAGCGATCTGTGCCGGCGCAAGTGTCACGCCATCTGCTGTTATCAATCACTGCTACGAGCCAACTGATACTTACAACTGGTCGTTTCCGGGTGGAAGTCCAACCTCATCGGCGACGCTCAATCCGGGAGCTGTTACTTATGCAAACAGCGGCAGCTATACCATTTCGCTTGCCGCCACGAATAGCTGCGGTACAGTAAACGCATCGGTTCCGTTAATCGTCAATCCGATTCCGCCTCCACTTAATCCGATGGTTAACAGCCCTGTTTGTGTGGGAGACGATGCCAATTTCACTTCGGATGTCGTTCCGGGAGTCAGCTACAGCTGGACGGGACCATCAGGACCGATTTCCACCAATCCGGCCTTTACGATCGATCCTGTAAACGCCGGACACGCCGGAACCTATACGCTTACGGGCTCCATTGGTGGTTGTCCGGGAGTACCACAAACCGTTTCGCTGGTTGTTCAGCCATTACCGGTTGTTAGCATAACACCAGCTGCACCTGTTATTTGTGCGGGCGACAGCGTTCAGCTCACTGCTTCAGGCGCAAGCACGTTCGTCTGGACTCCTTCCGCTACATTGAGCACTGCTGCCGGAACGTCTGTTATGGCAGGGCCGTCGACGACAACCGTTTATACCGTTACCGGAACAACCGGCTCGTGCTCCGGAACAGCCAACGTGACCGTGACCGTGAATCCATTGCCGGTCGTAAATGCGGGGCCGGATACGATCTTATGTAATCAGCCGATCGCTATTCAATTGAACGGCACACCGTCCGGCGGAACATGGACCGGAACGAACGTAACGGCAGGAGGATCTTTCACGCCAAGCAGCGGGGGAAGCTTCCCGATGGTGTACTCCTTCACCAACGCAAACGGCTGTTCGAACACAGATACATTGATCGTAACAGTCATCGCGCCAACGCCAGCCAATGCCGGTCCGGATCTGACTTACTGCGCCGATGCGCCAAACGATACGCTCACAGGATTGCCGGCAGGCGGAATCTGGTCGGGAACGGGCATTACATCAGCAGGAATTTTCGATCCGACTATAGCCGATACATTCGACCTTGTTTACACTTTCGGTACCGGAACGTGTTTGACAAGAGATACGATGGAAGTAATCGTACATCCATTGCCAGCTGTCAACGCCGGACTCGATTTCTCACTTTGCGCCGATGCTCCGGCGACCACATTAACAGGCTCGCCAACCGGCGGAACGTGGTCGGGAACCGGAATCACAGCCGGTGGAACCTTTACTCCGGCAACGGCAGGAGCAGGCAATCACACGCTTACGTATTCTATTACAGACGCAAATGGCTGTTCCAATACAGACCAGCTGATCGCGACTATTCATCCGCTTCCACTTGTTAATACAGGAAATGATACAACGCTTTGTAATCAGCCTGTTGCTGTTCAGCTCACAGCTACACCAACGGGAGGAACATGGAGCGGCGCCGATATTACAGCCGGTGGTCAGTTTACGCCTTCCGGAACGGGAACCGTAATTGTTATTTACACTGTAACCGATGCAAACGGTTGTACAGCTGCTGATAGCCTGAACGTCACAGTGATTGATCCGACGCTGGCAGATGCCGGAACGGATTTCGACGTTTGCCAGGATGCTGCGAATGTTACTTTGACGCCTAATCCGGCCGGTGGAACATGGTCGGGCCCGGGCGTTACACCAGCCGGCATTTTCGATCCGACAGTTGCGGGAACCTTCGAATTAGTTTATTTAGTTGGAGTGGGCTCCTGTCAGGCAAGCGATACCTTGCAGGCAATTGTGAATCCTTTGCCTGTTGTTGATGCCGGAGCGAACTTTAGCAATTGTACCGATGCCACTGCAGTTACATTGAACGGAACGCCGACAGGCGGAACCTGGTCAGGAACAGGAATCACCGATCCGAACGGCACATTTACACCTGCAACTGCCGGAGCGGGTGCACATACATTAACGTATTCCTATACCGACGCAAACGGTTGCTCTTCCAGCGATGTTTTGACGGCAACGGTAAATCCATTGCCGGTTGTCAATGCCGGACCAGATACAACTCTGTGTAATCAGCCTATTCCCGTAACGTTCACAGCAACACCGGCTGGTGGAACATGGTCGGGAATGAATGTAACTACCGGAGGAGTCTTCACACCGAACGGAACGGGCAATTTCACACTCACTTACACTTTTACAAATGCCAATGGCTGTGTTAACAGTAATAGTCGTATTGTAACCGTTAATCCGCCGGTTATGGCGAATGCCGGAGCAGATACGGCTGTCTGTATCGATGCTGCGAACGTGGTTCTGTCAGGCACACCACTTCCGGGAACATGGACAGGAAGCGGTGTTACAGCAGGCGGTATGTTCGATCCGACTATTGACGGAACATTCGATCTCGTATATACAATTGGCAGCGGAACCTGCCTCACACGCGACACTTTACAGGCGATTGTGAATCCATTACCGATCGTTGACGCCGGAAACAACTTTACTTATTGTGCCGATGCGGCAAACGTGTTGCTTAACCCGAATCCGCTTGGCGGAACATGGTCAGGAACGGGAATTACCGATCCAAACGGCGTATTTTCTCCACCGACAGCCGGAGCAGGCACCCACACATTGACTTATAACTACACAGATGCCAATGGCTGCTCCGCTTCGGATGTATTGACGGCGACGATCAATCCGCTTCCGATAGTAAGCGCTGGAAACGACACGACGCTTTGTAATCAGCCTATTCCGACTGTCTTCATGGGTTCGCCAATGGGCGGAACATGGTCCGGAACCGGAATCAACGCCATAGGTGTCTTCACGCCAACCGGAACAGGCACTTTTACACTGGCTTACATCTATACAGATGGCAACGGCTGTGTAAACCTCGATTCGAAAGTCGTAAC
Organism: Flavobacteriales bacterium UBA5871; assembly: GCA_002432085.1. Taxonomy (GTDB): domain Bacteria; phylum Bacteroidota; class Bacteroidia; order Flavobacteriales_D; family Crocinitomicaceae; genus Fluviicola. The sequence continues at coordinate 16,900 of DJFN01000164.1, read as the reverse complement.
CGTCGTAGATCCTGTTCAGGCCAATGCCGGAAGCGATTTCGCGGTTTGTATCGATGCGCCGAACGTAGTACTCAACGGAACGGCTGCCGGCGGCACTTGGACCGGAACGGATGTCACGCCAGCCGGTGTTTTCAACCCGACAACAGCAGGCACGTTCAACCTGGTTTATTCCCTGGGTGCAGGGAACTGTCTGACGCGTGACACACTGGTAGCGATCGTGAATCCGCTTCCGATTGTCAACGCCGGGCCGAACCTCGATTTCTGTCCGAGCGATGCGATCGTGAACTTTACAGCTACTCCGGCCGGCGGAACATGGTCAGGAGCAGGTATTCAGAATGCTGCGACAGGCGAATTCAACCCGGCTGTACCGCCAGTTGGATCGCACCAGGAAATCTATACGTATACCGATCCGGCAACAGGCTGTCTGAATAGAGATACTTTGCTGGCAATCGTTCATCCGACACCGGTACCAAACTTTACTTTCAATCCGGTAGTATGCGTCGGAACGGCTGAATTATTCACCAATACCAGTACGTTCGGCAACGCCTACGACTGGGATTTCGGCGACGGCGGAACAGCTACAGCGCAAAGTCCTTCGCATACGTATAACACGCCTGGCTTCTTCGACATCGAGCTAATCGTCACATCTGCTTTCGGCTGTATGGATTCCATCACACAGCAGATTGAAGTACGTATTCCACCTACAGCTGATTTCGCTTTGACGCCCGATTCAGCCTGTGCACCGGTTATCGTTTCCTTTACCAACAGCTCGACCGGACCGGCGCTGAGCTTCGACTGGGATTTCGGCAACGGACAATCGTCTACCGCACAGGATCCGGGAACGCAAACATACTTCCAGGGCGTGGTCGCAGATACGACTTATACGATCACGCTGACCGTGACGAACTTCTGCGGAACCGATACCGACATCGAAACCGTTACGGCAATGCCAAGCCCGACGGCTATTTTCGGGACGAATACCGACATCGGCTGTTCACCGCTCGAGCTCGAGTTTGCCAACAACAGCCTCGGCCTTCCGGACACGTATGACTGGGACTTCGGCGACGGAACGACTTCCAACACAGACGATCCGTTGTTTACGCATCAATACACGACGGGCGCGAACGACACCACTTATACTATCGAGCTGATCGTCGCAAACGAATGCGGCGCTGATACGGCTTATCACACTATCACCGTATTGCCAAACCAGGTAACGGCGTTCTTCAATACAGATGCGCCTTCCGGCTGTGTACCGCATACGGTGAACTTTACGCAGTTCTCTTCGGGCGGAACGTTCTCGAGCTGGGATTTCGGCGATGGCAACGTTTCTACCGATCCGAATCCGAGTCATACGTTTACAGATGCAGGAACTTATACCGTGTATTTGTATGTCAACGACGGCTGCGGCTACGATACCGCAACGGTAGACATTACCGTCTTCCCTTCTCCGAACGTAGCGTTCAGCTCGGAGCCTGACTCCGTCTGCATCGATGTGCCGTTTACCTTTACCAACCTTTCAACCGGACTCGCAAGCTGCAGCTGGGATTTCGGCGACGGAGGCTCTTCTACCCTGTTCGATCCGGAGCACAGCTATTCCGCAACGGGCGTTTACAACGTAACCTTAACGGGCGTAAGCCAGACCAACGGCTGTACGGCCAGCGTGACACATCCGGTTGTGGTGAGTACCAACGCTGTGGCAGCCTTTACACCAAATCCGGTGAATGGCTGTATGCCGCTCGAAGTGAGCTTTACGAACAACAGCACGAATGCCGACTTCCAGTCATGGGATTTCGGCGACGGCAACTTCTCCACTGCGCTCAATCCAACGCACACGTTTACTGCAGCTGGAAGTTATACCGTTCGCTTGTATGTAGAAAATACCAACGGTTGTCCCGATTCAGCCGCGCAGGTTGTTACCGTTTATCCGCTTCCAACGGCCGACTTCGACTTTGTGAACACGAATTCCTGTTATCCACCGGTGACAATTGCTACGGCAAACAATAGTACCGGAGCAGTGAACTATGAATGGGATTTCGGTGACGGAGCCACCTCCGCGCTTACAAATCCGGGACACGTTTACACAACACCGGGCGAATACGATATTCAGCTAATTGCTTCCAATATCTACGGCTGTTCCGATACGGCGACAATGACATTGAATGTTTACCAGGCACCTGTGGCTGGTTTCGTTCTGCCGGAAGATACCGTCTGCGTTGGAGAAGCGATTGTTTTCAATTCCACGAGCACTTTTGCCGATTCAGTGGTCTGGGATTTCGGCGATGGCAACACCTATACCGGAACGACTGTCGAATATGCCTTTCCGGGTTCCGGAACTTTTCCCGTGACCGTCATGGTCTACGGTGATGGCGGATGCGGCGATACATTGACCGTTAACATGCCTATCGTCGTAAACCCAACGCCGGTGGCCGATTTCGAGTTCGTCAATATCCAAAATCCGGATCCGTTGAGTGGAACGGTCGAATTCACCAATACGTCCACCAACTCGAGTTCCTGGTACTGGGATTTCGGTAACGGCAATTCGTCGGAGGAAATGAATCCGATTGAGCGCTACAACAGCTTCGGCGAGTTCGATGTGATGCTAATCGCATCCAACGAATTCGGTTGTGTCGATACGACCTATCAGACGATTGGTGTGGATTTCTTCTACGGACTCTACATTCCGAACGCCATCAGTCCCGGACACACCGATTTCGAAGTGGCGAATTTCATTCCGAAAGGCGTTGGTCTCGCCAGCTTCGAATTACTGATCTATGACGATTGGGGCAACCTCATCTGGCAAACCTCTGCGCTCGACGCTGATGGCCGTCCGACCGAATACTGGGACGGAACCTACATGGGCCAGCCGGTGCAGCAGGACGCCTATGTCTGGAAAGCCAGTGCCACGTTCCTTAACTACCGCGTGTGGGAAGGAAAAGAATACGGCAACAAGCTCAAACGATCAGGAACCGTAACCGTAATCCAATAAGCCATGAAACAGCTCTTACTCTCATTGATTTTTGTTGGGTCGCTGGTTAGCATATCGGCCCAGGATCCGAACTTCTCGCAATTCTACAACAACCCGGTCTATTACAATCCGGCGATGACGGCGATCAACAACGGCATGACTTTCCGCGCGAACGCCCGCAACCTCTGGGGACCGATTCCCGGAAGGTTCAATACTTATTCCGGCTCGTTTGAAGCACAATCGATTTTCAAGATGGGGATTGGCGGCATGCTCTATTCTGACGTAGCCGGCGAAGCAATGCTCCGAACGACAGGTGGTTATTTCACCTATTCCTATCGTCCGGTGGATACACGGAATGTAATCGTTCAGGCCGGCGTTGGCGGTGGTTTTGTAACGAAAAGCATCGATTGGTCGAAGCTGACTTTTTCCGATCAGCTGGATGAAACGCTTGGCGATGTGAACCCGACAAGCTTTAACCGTCCGAACTATTACCGCGTTTCTTACGCCGATTTCAATACCGGACTCGTGTTCCGCTTCAACGGCCGTCCAAGTCGCTCGAGTGTGCTGCAGCAATTTTCCGCAACGATCGGTTCCAGCCTACATCACCTTTCCGAGCCGAGAGACGCGTTCCTGGGCGACGATCAGCGATTGCCGATGCGTTTCGTTTTCCACGGGAATACGAACCTCCTGATCAACGACCTGATCTATGCACCGGGATTTGTCTACGAACAGCAGAACGAGTTCCGTACGTTTACGATCGGGATGAACCTCGTGAATCGCCCGTTTACATTCGGTGTGTGGTTCCGCAATCGCACAGCGGCCTTGAGCTTTAAGCAATACGATTCGTTCATTTTCACTGCCGGTTTGAACCTGCCTTCCAGAACGGCAACCAGCTGGCGTGTGATGTACGGCTTCGATATGACCATTTCACGACTGAAAACGTCGTCATACGGCACACACGAGATCAGCCTTGTGATTGACATGAACGATCGTGTTCTGTTCCAGAAATACGTGCGTAAACGTGCGCTGAAACGCCGCTACCAGTGTCCGGATGATTTCAAAGGATACCAGTAACAGTAGCCAGTTTGAGTGTGAGTGTGAGTGTGGGTATTGAGTTTATTTAGCCTTCCTGCGGTCGAACTCTTTCATAATGAGGCTGAGCTCGCGGCCCGTTTGCCCTTTCACGGACGTATTCTCATCAGCGCGACGCATCAGGTACGGCATTACTTCGCGGACAGGTCCGTAAGGAACATATTTCGCCACGTTGTAGCCTGCATGCGCGAGGTTGTAGGAAATATGGTCGCTCATTCCCAGCAGCTGTGCAAAATACACGCGCTCGTCGTCGAGTGAAATGCCTTTTTGTTTCAGTACCTCGCTCAGGAAAAGACTGCTTTCTTCGTTGTGTGTTCCGGCGCAAAGAGCAATATGGTCCAGCTCGTCAATAAGAAACGTCAGCGCTGCATCGTAATCTTTATCGCAAGTCGGCTTGTCGGGTTGGATCGGCGACGGATAACCGTGTGCTTCGGCACGAGCCCGCTCTTTCTCCATATACGCGCCACGAACGAGCTTCACGCCGTAATGCACGCCTTGTTCTTTCGCCCATTTCACGGATTCTTTGAGGAAAGCCAGACGGTCGTGGCGGTACATCTGCACGGTATTGAAGACGATCGCTTTCGAACGGTTGTAACGCAGCATCATGTCGTGTGCCATGCGATCGATCGTATCCTGTATCCACGTTTCTTCCGCATCGATAAATACCGGAACGTCGTTTTCGAACGCCGCTTTGCAGATCCGGTCCACGCGCTCCACCACTTCATTGTATTCAACGGTTTCTTCCGCCGAAAGATCACTCACCGAAGCATTGGATTTCTCCAGGATCATAAAGCGGGAAATACCCGTTATTTTAAATACAGCAAACGGAATGGCCGGATTGCCCTTTCCTTTGGCAATGGTCGCGATGATCTCACGTGTCGTTGCTTCGAAATCTTCAGGAGACGTTTTTCCTTCCACAGAATAATCGAGGATCGTTCCGACGCGGTTCTTCCAAAGATTGTTAATTGTTTCGGTACATTCTTCGATGGTTTCGCCGCCGCAGAACTGACGAAAGATCGTTGATTTGATCAAACCATTGATTGGCAGATGAAGCCGGAGACCGAAGTTGGTAAGGCCTTTGCCCATTTTTACCAGTGCCGGGCTGGCCATAACTTTAAAGAGAAAACGCGCACGGCGCAGATCACGATCGCTTTTATGCTTGAAAGCAATCTCCGTATTATTGAACGATACCATGGGGCAAAATTAAGTGCTTTACGTTATTTTTGTCCTTGGAATGGCTGGAAATATGCAGATATTATCGGATAGCTGTTCAGCGCTATAAAAAAACACACGTGAAGCAGTTTAGCATTGATGAATGCGATATAGAGATTGGCAACATTACTTCCTCCTCCCTGGAAGCTTTGTTAACGGGCCCTTATGCTACCGCAAAGAAGATCATCCTGGTGGATGAGAACACCCACGATCACTGTTTGGAATACATTCTGACCTCTTTTCCCGGACTCGAAGAAGCGGAAGTCATGCTGTTGCCTGTCGGCGAGGAAAACAAAGTACTGGAAGTTTGTTTCCAGGTGTGGGAAGCGCTTTCGCAGTATGCTATCGAACGCAAAGACCTCGTGATCAATATCGGCGGCGGTGTTGTGACCGATATGGGCGGTTTCATTGCTTCCATCTATAAGCGCGGATTGGAATTCGTGAACATTCCGACGACTTTACTGGGAATGGTGGATGCCGCGATCGGTGGAAAAACAGGAATCGATCTCGGTCCTTATAAAAATCAGCTGGGTGTTATCAATCACCCGTTGAAGATCTATATCGATCCGATCTTCCTGCAAACACTTCCGGAAAGCGAGCTAATTTCAGGCTACGCGGAAATGCTCAAGCACGCGCTGATCGCCGATAAGAACTACTGGCATACGCTCTGCCAGCTCGATCCGGTAAAAGTTCTGAACAACAACCACTTTGCCGAGCTGATTGCTATTTCGGCCGGAATAAAAAGCCGCGTCGTTGCCGAAGACACGTATGAAAAAGGTGTTCGTAAAACGCTCAACTTCGGGCACACGATCGGTCACGCCATCGAAGGCTATTGCTTGAGTATCGAACCGGTTGCACACGGTCATGCGGTCGCTATCGGGATGATCGCTGAGAGTTATTTGTCGTTCAAACGCGAGAAGATCACCCAGCGCGAATTGCTCGAGATCACGAATTACCTCACGCAGATCTATGATCACATTCCGTTGAGCGAAGAAGACAAGAACGGTGTGCTGGAGCTATTGGTCCACGACAAGAAAAACGCCGACGGAAAGATTCTGTGCATTCTGCTGGAAGGAATCGGCGCTTGCACATTCGACAACGTCATCACACATCAGGAAGCCTACGAAGCCCTTTTATACGTCGATTCAGTCTATACCTCAAATTGATTGAAACCACACAATTCTGAATTATGCATTCTGAATTATGAATTGTGAATTATTCTTTGCCTTTCAACTCCAGCAAGCGCGCTCTGATAGATTCCAGGCGTAAAATAACCTGTTCATTGGATAGATTCCCGGGTGTTTCGATTGCCGACTCTTTGGAGCGAAGTGCTTTTTTCGCGCCGTCGAGTGTGTACCCTTCAGCCTTGACAAGCTGATAAATCTTGTTAAAATTTTCGATATCTTTAACAGTAAACAGCCGGTTTCCCTTTTTATTTTTCTTCGGTTGTATTACTGTAAATTCCTTTTCCCAAAACCTTATGAGCGAGGTGTTTACATTGAACAAAGCCGCCACCTCTCCGATGGAATAATACAGCTTTGTCAATTCAACTCCGTCTAGTTTGCTCAAAATGAAGGGTTTTATTTCTGTGAAAATAGTGATATTTTTGCAGCCGTGAAATCATTTAGCAGGTTAAATACCATCTTTTTTGTGCTGATGATGGGCTCTCTGAGTTCCTTCAGCTTCGCCCAGGAAGAAACGGATCTGACTGTTCCTGATTCCAATGCGCTGGAAATCGCAAACGATACGCTTGCAAAAGTAAAAAACGATTCACTGCCGGCAAAAAACAGCGAGCAGGTCGATGAAATCATCAATTTCGCCAAGAAATACCTCGGTACTCCTTATCATTACGCAGGTTCCACGCCGTCCGGCTTCGATTGCTCCGGCTTCATTTACTATGTAATGGGCAATTTTGGATTCGAGCTCACACGTTCTTCCTACGGACTGGCTGAATTCGGCGAAACGGTGAAGCTGGCGGATATTCGTCCGGGCGATCTGATGTTCTTCAAAGGTCGTAATGTCAATTCTACCCGCGTCGGACACGTAGCGCTGGTAGTCGAAGTAACGCCCGACGCCATTCGTTTTATCCACGCTTCTACTTCCCGCGGCGTAGTGATCGACAACTTCAAAACAAGCCGGTACTACATTCCGCGCTTCATCAAAGCCAAGCGCCTCGATTACGGCGAAGGAACCAAACAATAGATTTCAGGAATTCAGGAGCGTCCGCCTTCGGCAGACTTAAGACCTACCGGCAGGCATCAGGACTGACTCGTTGATTTGCGCTCTCTCCTGCCTGTCTTATACAATCGATTGAAAATCACACCCCATTTCGGCGTTTGTCTCCTCAATGTCCGGCGCCTGAGTAAATCTAAAAATCTTGATATCCTGATGTCCTGACGTCTTGATATCCTGAAGTCCGCCTTCGGCGGCCGCTCCTCACATCAAGTTGCCGACTCTCGCCGCCACAAATGCCAGATCAGGTAAACGATGCACAGCGACGCCATGCTGCAGCCGAACAGGAAGACATACAGAATCGATTCGGCTTTATTGGTGTAGATCCAGTTCGTGACCAGCGAGCCGAAGAGAATCCCGAATTCCAGCGCAATGAACGTCGTTCCGACACCTATTCCGCGGCGATGATCGGGTGAAAGATCCGCTGTCCAGGCAAAAATCGTTGGCGAGCAGGTACCGGTTGCAACGCCGAACAACACAGCTGAAAGCGTGAACCACATAACATCTGTCGAATAGCCGATCAAAGCCATGCTGAGCGCCAGTAGCGTCATTCCCATCAACAAAGTCTGACGACGGCCGATCCTGTCGGATAAACGCCCGGTGAACAAGCGAACGCCGATAGTCGAAAGCACATAAAACAGGAAAAACCAGCCTTTGTTGTCGATTTTCAAAAAGGTCGCGATATCGGGAACGAGCACGAAAATAACGCCCGAACAGCTCGACGACAGGAACATGATGATCGCAACGGGTAATACCTTGCGCTCGACGATTTCATCGCCTTTGATCATCAAGTGTCGTAAACGGAACGGCTGCGGATCCGGCAATGTTTCTTCGATTTTCAGCATCAGGATATAGGAAATCGCTGCAAAAACGGCTGCTGTGATGAACAAACCGTCCATCGTGATCCAACTGGCCACCGGACTGCTCAGTCCCTGCCCTATCCCGATTCCCAGCGACATAAACGTTCCCCAGATCCCCATTCCGCGACCGCGAATGTCTTCCGGAAGCTCGTCGGTGATCAAAGCAGTGGCTCCCGTTGGGAAGAATCCCGTACTGAAGCCGTGAATGAAGCGTAAAAAGAGGAAAAAAGCCACGGAAACAACGAGCGGATACAGTAGACTCACGATCATACAAACCACCAGACCGACCACCATTACGCGTTTGCGTCCGATAACGTCCGAAAGCTTTCCCGAAAACGGTCGTGCAATTCCTGCCGAAAGCGTAAACAAGCCAATGATGAGTCCTTTGTAGCCGGCGCCGCCCAGCTCGCTGATATAACGGTTCAGCTCAGGAATAATCAGGTTGAAGCTGGCTCCGAAGAATAGCATCGAAAAGCATAACCGACGAAAGTTGGGAGTAAAAGATCTCAAACCGGTGCAAAGATACCCGTTTCAGTCCTTGCGCCCATAAAAACGAATCGTGTAAGACAAAATTTTAAGATTGTTTTTCCCCGGGTTCCAGACATAGGTCGTGAGCTCGTCTTTCGGAATGCGAATTTCCGGCGTGAGATACTGGTATTTCGCATGCAGAACGCCGTTGATCGTGTCGGTGACTTCCGTCAGCTTAGGCGCGCGGTACTGATACGCTTCGTTCCTGTGGAGCGCCGTTACGGTCAGGAAAGGTCCGTCCGTAAATACCGAATCTTTGGCTTCGTAAACCACATCCAGCTCCATCCACAAATGGTCTTTGTCGGTGATGTTGCGGTACTGATCCTTGTAAACCGACAGGAATTCGTCGCTGCTCCAGTCGGAAGCTCCTTTTTTCACCACATGAACGGTTTTGATCAGCTTGTAGCGGTGTCGATCGTTCCATTCCTGGACTGCGGTAAAAGAACGCTGCACGGATTTCAGCGTATCGGCTCCCGGAGGAACCTGCGTTTTCAGGAAAATAGCTTTGTAATAGGCAGCAGTCGTGCGATCGGCATCCCAGATCCCTTCGCGCATCTGCCACCACTGGAATTGATTCAGCGCCAGGCACAGCAATACGAATACGGCCACCGACCATTGTGCCAGTCGCGATTTCAGGTGCAGGAAAAAGCTTCCCATTCCCAGCGCGAGGATCGGATACGACGTAATCACCGGACGACAGGAAAACGATGCGCCGTACCACCATTCCGTCCAGCAGCTGATGATGAAAAAAGTAATGCAGAAGTAGATCGTGAGCGCCGTTGCCACAGGTCTGTTTCGCTTGATGAAGTAATACAAGCCGATCAGCGCCAGGATCATCACTGGCGTGTAAATCAGCCAGCCTTTTTTGAAGCTGAACAGCACATCGATCGTATGCGGGTGAAAAATATCCAGTCCGATGCCCGGATTCTTGTAGGAATCGTAGAAAATACGTCCTGTTTTTGCGAGCCAGTAGAGCATTTGCGGCGAAGCGATCAGCAAACAAATCCCGAACGCCATCAGCAGCTGTTTGCGATAGCTCCATAATAATCGCATTTTCTGACGGAACGTCTCGCGCGAATAGACATGCCATAACAACGGAATCATGACCGCCAGCACTTCACTCGGCTTCACCAGCGCCATGAGTGTAATGGAAATGCCGATTTGGGCTAACTGTTTGAATTTGTATTCCTCATGCCAGCGCAGGGTCGACCAGATCAGCCAGCACATAAGCAGGAACAGCATATTCACCGTCTCCAGGTTTTTATAGGTCATGTGGTGACTGTAATTCGTCGCGAAGACAACGATAAGGATCAGCGCCGTCGACAATCCTTCCGAGAAAAAACGACGCAGAATTTTCCGGAAAAGCCACAATCCGAGGATCGTATAAACGACGCCGCCGGCCACCAGTGAATATTGATAAGGCTCACTCAAACCATCCATCGGAGCGCCCGTCATCCAGGCAATTCCGTGTCCGATCAGGAAAAACGGCAGGTAGAAAAACGCCATTCCCATGAGGAAGAAATACATCGGCTCGCCGTCGTCATTCACGGTAACCTGGTAAATCGTTCCGGAAAGCCGGCCGTCCTTGTTCATTTCCTCGACCCACGAGCGATCGTTCATCATGTAATCACCCTTCACGAAAGTTGCCGGCAGGTAGAGGTAATAGCCGAGCACATCCCAGCTGGTTTCGTAGCGGTTGACATTTGTCATACGGACAGATGCCACAAAAACCATAGCGGCGATCAGTGCGTATATGGACAACGGAATGCGCAGGAAGGTGTCTTTCAAAACGGTCTTTTTTACAAATAAACGCTTATTCGCCATGAAAGTATAAAAAACCACATTTACCAGACGTCATTTTCTCCGTGTATCTGTAATCGATATTATCAGCCACTTATTGTCGACATAAACCAGCTCGAAAGCATTCACGCCGCGGTGGGAAAAAGTTTCGTCCACGTAAAAAGCATACGGTGCCCAAACAAACGCAAGCGGACCGTCTGTCCGGATCTCCACCTCGTAGATCCGCTCGTTCCATATTCCTTGATGGGGTGTGCCTACCGCCATCGCAAAATTGCTGATCGATTCACTCACGACCTGCGTCATGCCCTGATTATTTACATAAACCGTTTTCAATGTTGCGCCGTTCATAAAACAACTTTGCAGCAGTGCGCTGTCACCGGTTTGCATGCTCAGGAACAGCTTGTCTACCGTTTGGCGGATCAGTGAATCTTCCTGCTGTGCATGCAGCTGAGAGCCAACTAAGAGGAAGAGAATAAAAAGGCTGTTTTTCATGTGCTGATGAATGAATCTAAAGTTAATACAATTCAGAATTCCAATACTACTCTTGACTTATTCGTTATGGAAGTATAAAAAGCCGTCGAAAGGCCGCTTTTCCGGATTTGTAATTAACTTTAAAATACAATTCATCATCATGACAAAAGAAGCAACATTCGGCGCAGGCTGTTTCTGGTGTATCGAAGCCTGTTACAAGGATTTAGCCGGAATTATCGACGTCATGCCGGGCTATTCCGGCGGCCACACCGATAATCCGACCTACAAGGAAATCTGTACCGGAACGACCGGTCACGCCGAAGTAGCACGCGTAATTTACGACCCTGCCGTGGTTTCCTTCGAAGAGCTGCTGGAGGTATTCTGGTTCGTTCACGATCCGACACAGCTGAACCGTCAGGGAAATGACATCGGCACGCAATACCGCTCGGTGATCTTTTACCACGACGAAGAGCAGCGACAGCTTTCCGAGGCTTACAAAGCGCGCTTAACGGCCGAACAGGTCTGGGATCGTCCGATCGTAACGGAAATCGTTCCTTTACAGCGCTTCTACCCGGCCGAAGATTACCACAAGGATTACTTCGAGCTCAATCCCGGCAACGCGTATTGCCAGGCCGTAGTCCGACCGAAAGTCGAGAAATTCCGGAAAGTATTTGAACAGCGATTGAAATAAAAAGAAAAAGGCGGAACCAAATTCCGCCTTTCTTCATTGAAACAAGTATTTCTTAAAGCTCGTCGAGCTCCACCGACTGCTCGGTTTCCTTCGCTTCTTTCTTAGCAGCTTTCTTTTCCATGCGCTCTTTTTCCCAGGCCACGAATTTCGCATACTGCTCAGGAGTCAAAACAGACTGGTACATGCTTTTCGCCGCTTCGTAGTTCGACTGCATGATCTCTTTTTTCTGCTCCTGCGTAAAGTTCTTATCATCACGGATGCCTTGGTTTTTCGTAGCAATACCGAGGTTGATCTCCGCAATTTTAGCAGCCTGGTCCGTCGTCAATTCGAGTTTCTTGGTCAGCTTGGTTGTCAGGTGGTTCGCACGCTCCTGCGGTGTTTTACCCACTTTTTCCTGTCCAAAGGCAATCCCACCTACCAGAAGCGCTATTGCCAAAATCGCCGTTTTCATCATTGTTTAAAGGTTTTAGTCTGTATATCTCTGACAATAAATATGCCAATTGGTTATATAGTACAGACTACTAAAATAGCGAATAGTTGCCACAGTTTCTTTCGTTACCTTTACTGGAATGACAAAAAACCGGCACATAGGTCTGCTGTTAATCGGTATTATCCTCTTTTCGGGCTGCAGGCTATACACCATGCGGCCTGTGAGCGGCAAGCGCGGAATGAATTTCGACCGCCGGGACCTTACCCAAATTCCGCCGGAAGCCTTGACTGATACAACTTTAGCGTCTTTGTCGCTTTTTGGGAATCAATTAACAACACTTTCCGACTCGATTACGCGATTACAGCAGCTGGAAGTACTGTACCTCGGCCGGAATCAGTTTTCGACCTTTCCGGAACAGCTCTGCAAATTGAAATCCCTGCGTGTGCTCAGTCTTGCTTACAATGAGCTCGATTCGATTCCCGATTGTCTGTGCGAAATGCAAAATCTCGAATGGATTTTCCTCAACAACAACCAGCTGGTTCACCTGCCCGATTCCATCGGAAAGCTGCAAAAACTGGAACAGCTCCTGCTGAAGCAGAACAAGCTCACGAAGCTGCCCGAAAGTCTCTATGATTTGTCGAAATTACAAGTACTGGATCTCGGCTACAACGAGCTTTCTCAGCTGGATTCTGGCCTTGCTTCCCTGCATCAGCTGAAAGAGCTGCGGATTTACCGCGCCGGTTTTCTGATCAACGTGCCGGAATCCATTTGCTCGCTGCGTTTTCTCGAACGATTGGTGATCGATAACAGCGTGGTGCTGCCAACCTGTATTTTCGCCCGACAGACGAATCGCCTGATGATTCAATCCACGGATTTGTAACGGCTCCAGTAAAGCAACAACAGGAAATCGTAAGCCGCGTGCGCCATGATGCAGAACCACAATCCTTGTACGGAAACGGCATAGCTCAGCGCGATAATGAACAGCAGTACGAACAAACCAAACTTCGTTGTGCTCATATCCATGGGATTGATGTAACCGTGAATGGCCACGAAAAACACGGCCACCAGCAACGGATGGAACCATTCCTGCAAAGCAATACGGAACAGGTATTCCTCACCCAGCCCGGCGCAAAGCGATAGGAAAAGCGTATCGAGCACCGTGAGCCGAAACGAACGAATGAGCCGGATCTGTTGATTGAACGTTTGCTTTCCCATGCCGTTCGTTGCAACCAGCATGATCGCTCCAACGAGCAAACCGAATTCGATTCCGATCAGCGTCCAGGTCGTAAACAGCTCATCCAGCCGGAAAAAATCCTTCCAATCGGGCATTCCTTGCATGAGCCAGGCGGCAGGGATCATCAGGAGCGTAAAAAGACCAAGGGAATAAACGCGGAGTTTGCTCAATTTCTGCTTAATTTGATCTAAAAATAGAAAGCGTGAAGGAATTTATCATCGAATGGATCCGAAATCGTTATGTGCACCGTATCAACGGCGCGTGGTTTTTCGATGAAGCGGCTTACCGGGATCACGCTCCATGGTGGGCTTTATTGCTGTTTGTCAGCATGGTGCTGTTCTGCCTCGCGATGTGGTGGTTTGCCCGACAGGTATTGCTGCGCGGTTTGTATTTGCTTGCCGACCGTTCTTCCACCACCTGGGATGATCATTTACTTTCCAACCGCGTTTTCCGGGCCATTGCTTATCTCCTTCCGCTCACGTTCATGGAGTATTTTTTCTCCATCGTGTTCTACCAGTATCCGGCGCTGAATAATATTTCCAAAAAAGTTGTCGATGTGCTCATCATCACGGTGGTGCTCGTGTCCATTAACCGCACGCTGAATGCCATTCGTGACATTGTCAAGGAGAAGGAAATCTATCGTGACAAGCCCGTACAATCGTATTTCCAGATCTCGAAGATCACCATCACGTTTATCTTCGTTATTCTCATCCTGGCACGAATCTCGAATCAATCGCCGATGTTCTTCCTCACTTCCCTGGGAGCAATGGCAGCCATCGTGGCACTCGTGTTTAAGGACACGATCATGGGTTTTGTGAGCAGCGTACAGCTGGCTTCGAACGACATGATCCGCATCGGCGACTGGGTGACGATGGACAAATACGGCGCCGACGGTTACGTGACGGAAATCAACGTGGGAACGGTGAAAGTGCAGAATTTCGATATGACCTACACGACCATTCCGACTTATGCTTTTATCAACGATTCGTTCGTTAACTGGCGCGGAATGCAGGAATCGCAAGGACGACGGATCAAGCGTTCGCTCTACATTCAGATCGATTCCATTCATTTCGCTTCCGACGAGCTATTGGAAAAGCTGAGCAATATTCGCATCCTGCACGATTACATCCGCAATACGCAGACACGCATCGAGGCTTACAATACCGAACACGGTTTCGGTGAAGACGATTTCATCAATGCGAAACGCCAGACGAATATCGGTTTGTTCCGAATGTACGTGGAAAATTACCTGCTCAATCACCCGGAAATCAATCAGCGCATGCCGTTGATGTCGCGCCAGCTGGCCCCGACTCCGAATGGTGTTCCGCTGGAGATCTATTGCTTTACGCGCGATAAATCCTGGAACAACTACGAGCGCTCAATGGCCGATATTTTCGATCATTTGTTTGCGACCGTCAATTCGTTCGAGCTGGAGCTGTTCGAAAATCCGAGCGGACGCGATTTACGGGAATTGAAATCCGATTTGCTACCTGCGCTTGGATTGAATGGCGGCTCTTCCGGGAAGAAATCCCAGGACTAAGGCTTCTTATCCTTCATCTGCTGCTGTCCGGGAATGCGGACGAACAGGAATTTCATCACCAGCAGGTAAAACCCGAAAACGGAAGTCGTTAACGNNTAACGGTCAGGAATTCAACACGATCCAGTTTGATCACGCCGACTCCTTTGAGGAAGATGGTTAACGAAAGGAAAAAAGCCCAGATGGCCGTGAGCCAGAAAGCCTTGTTTGCATGACTTTTCCGAAGCTCGCGTTCGGCTTCGTTGTCCTTGATCTGCATTTGCAGGGTTTCCCATTCGATCCGTTCGGACATGGTCTGGGGAAAGTAAGCCGTTTGCTCCTTAACGCCGCCTTTCAGCGCTTCCGGCGAAAGGTTTTTCCATTCGGCATTGACAGCTTCGCTTGCATTTCCGGGAATAGTAGGTTTTGTTTCGTCGGTTTTCATGGTTTCAGCTGGCGTTTAATTCTGCTGTTTCCAGGAGCGTGACGTAATAATTCCGGATCGTTTCGTTGGGAATCGGAATGGAATGTTCTCCGTTGTAGGCCTGACTCCAGGGCGAACCTTTCATGTGAGTCAATGCCGACAGCTCAATGGCCGACATGTCTTTGTATAAGTTCCAGAAGGAAAGGACAAACGCCGAGTCTTCACTTGTTAAAGGCTTTTCGGCGTAGATATCGATCAAAGCAGGATCAACGGCCGAAGTTCCGAAACGCTTGATAACATCGTAAAGCTCCGGGATAACCGGGCCGTATTTCCACGCCTGAATATTGTCTGTGATGAGCGGCGTTCCTTTGATCCCGAGATGCCAGCCATGCATAATATAGACGAGCTTGATCAGCTTCATCGGACTGATCTGCTGCCCTTCTTCTTTGGCCAGCGCAAGGATTTTTTTGGATACATCAAACGAGCTATACATCGAACTGAATTATTCCCTAAGTTAAGCAGAATCTTTTGAACAGTCAACTACTTCAGTCCATTTCAGACTGATTTAATTCAGGTTAATTTTCGGATAATCGCCGCTTCTTCAGGAAATTGTACAACAAGCTCATCGTAGGTGAACAATTCGAAATCGCGGAAATCGAAACCCGGTGCTACAGCACAGGAAACGAGTGCATAACCTTCACCGTCTGTGAGCGCAGAGCCGAAAATCGCGCCGGCTTTGACAACATAAAACGGCCGTTCTCCTTTTTCGAGATTCGTACCCAGCCGGTGTTCGGAGTGGCCGTTTTCATCGAGGACATGGACCGTTAAACCGTTTCCTTCATGGAAATACCAGCATTCGTCCGACTGAATGCGGTGAAAGCGCGACATGTTGCTGCCGGTTACGAGAAAATAGATCGACGTGAGCAGCTGGCGGTCTTTGCCGGGAATTGCGTCTCCCGAACGATACGTTTCTTTGTAAAAACCGCCTTCCGGATGCGGAAGCAGTTCCAGCCGGGCTATCAGCTGCTGTGCTCTTTCAGGAAGACTCATTGTTCGATCGGTCCCGGTTTGAATTGTGTGCCTTTATTCCGTATGGTCGGCAGGTAATAGCGAACGTCGATCGAAATGAAGCTGCCATCGACCGGATCGTAGGAAACGAGCTTTTTACTCGAATTGTAATTGTCCAGGATGCCAACGCCGAACATGATCGGTCGAAACGGAATTTTTCGGTGCGGTATTCGAAACCGATTCCGGCATTAAACGCAAAATACGTACGGTTGATGCGACGGCCTTCCTGTACGAGAATGTTCTGCCCCGGCGGACGGATCGTATCGCGGATGTCGCTCGGGTAATGCGAAATGGAAACTCCGAGCGCGGCATTCATGAAAATCTCTTCCGACATCTGCACGTAAACCAGGCCGTTCAATGGAACATCGTAGCTC
>DJFN01000177.1:793-9274 GCA_002432085.1 Flavobacteriales bacterium UBA5871 | reverse complement strand
GCGCAGCCCAGCACGATCTTGCCTGCAGGCACGCCCGCGCGCAGGAAATACTGCACGGAACGGTGCGCGGACGCCTCGGTGCTGTCTTTCGTAGAGCCGTAAAGGTTAGTATGGTGACCGGCGATGCCGTTCGGGTTGGTTTTATAATCGTAGCTCATGATATTCACAAAGTCCAGGTACTGCTGGGCCTTATCCATCTCCGTGTGCTCGATAAAATATTTACCGCCGCCCACTGCCGTGGTCAACAGGTATTTGCCACCCGTTTCCTTTTCAAGGGTATCCAGCGACGCGCGGATGGCCTGGAACATGAGCGTGTAGTTCTGTTTGTCTTCCGGGCGGTAGATATTCCCTTCCTCGCCCGGTACGCCGGGATATTCCCAGTCGATGTCCACCCCGTCCAGCTTATATTTCCGGATAATATCCACGGAAGTATGCGCAAAAAGCGCGCGGCCTTCCGGCGTAAGCACGGCGTCGGAGAAATTTTCACTCCATGCCCATCCGCCGATGGAGATCAATATCTTCAGTTCAGGATTGCGCGCCTTGAGGGCATTGAGCCTGCGGAAATTCACGGTGTCCGTCTGTTCGTTGGTCAGCCATGCCTGGCCGTTCTTCACATCCACAAAAGCGTAGTTGATATGCGTGAGTTTTTCCACCTCGATGGAATCCGGGTTAGTGATGAGGCCGCGGAACCCGCCTACATATGCGATCACGACGGGCTTTGCGGGCGGCCCGGCTTTTATGAAAGCCATGCTGCAGATGAGCAGGAATGTGGCGGCCAGGGCGGCGGCAGCTTTAGCTGGCATGGATGGGTAACGCATGCCCTAAATATAGCATATTTATGCCCCAAATTCAAGCCTGTGAAATACATCTTCACCCTGTTCTGCATTTGTACCGCGCTCTGGGGCTGCAATGAGCCGGCCAGGAAGACCGAGGCCCCGAAAACGCCCGTCAAAGCGGCTCCGGCCGGGTTGAGCATNNGGTCAGTTGCTCATACATCCATTTTAAAATTTACCGAAGATGAAAAGAAATTTAACCGGCCAAAGGAATGAGCAAACACGAAAAATTATTAAACAGGCTACTGTCGCTTCCCAGGGATTTCACATGGGAGGAGTTAAATAGAATACTATCGTTTTACGGCTATTCAGAAGTAAAAACTGGAAAAACGGGCGGGTCAAGACGGAAGTTCGTCAATAAGGAATTGAATGTTATTATACTCCATCAGCCACATCCTGGGAATATTATCAAGACGTACGCCATCAAACAAATCATTGAACACTTATCAGCAAAAGGATACATCAAAAAATGAATGACATTCTTCAATACAAGGATTATTACGCTTCTGTTCACTTCAGTTCAGAAGACGACGTGTTTTACGGGAAAGTTCTTGGAATCAATGACCTGGTGAGCTTTGAAGGATCGTCTGTGAAACAGCTGAAAAAGGCCTTTCATGACGCCGTGGAGGATTATCTGGAAACATGCAGGGCTTTGGGTAAAGAGCCGGATAAAACGTATAAGGGAACATTCAATGTCCGCATTCCAACGGACCTGCATAAAGAAGCGGCTACATTCGCAGCCCTGAATAATGTTTCCCTGAATGATTTTGTAAAAACTGCCATTCACTATGCCCTTCGCCATAAAAATGACGTCCATAAAGCATTCCAGGTGAATATTTGAATTGTTTTACTGCCGCAGGCCATGCACTGCACGTGCACGGCCTGCTTTGATCTCTGGGCCAATTCAATCTTCCTATTGAGGATTCAATGTAAAACGGATGGGAAGATTAAAATACACCGCCACCGCCTGCCCGTTCTGCCTTCCCGGTTTCCAGTTCGGCATTTTTTTCACCACACGCTGCGCTTCTTTGTCGCAGTCCGGGCATTCGGCTACTTTGCGGATCACAGACACGCGAGAGATCTCTCCGGTCTTGCTCACCACGAAGCGCAGATAGCATTTTCCACCTATTCCCTGCTGTGCCTCCCATTCGGGGTAACGCAGGTTGTCTTCGAGGAAGGCTTTCAGCGCTGCTCTTCCACCAGGGAACTCTGCAGGCTCGTCCACAACGGTTTCCGGCTCGGATTTCGTTTGTTCGGTCCCGTTGCCGCCACCTTTCGGATCTTTTCCACCTCCCGGAGGAATGGCAAACGGATCGCCTCCCGGATCTTTGATCTCTTTCGGACCTACAGGACCAATAGGATCAACAGGCGGGTCCGGCAGTGTCGGATCGGGTTCGTCAACTACTTTCGGCGGTGTAAATTTGGTCATTTCCGGCAACTTGGCAAGCTCTTCTTTTTTCGGCAGCTCGACTTCGGGCTCTTTTTCGACCTCATCTTTTTCGTCGAATTTCATTTCAATCATTTCCTGCTCGATCGCGGTTTGCTTTTTCTCTTTTTCAACAGGACTTTTGAAGGTCGTCGCCGCGGCGTAGATCACACCTACTCCACCAACCATTCCTAACAGGATAAGGATGAAGTTGCGGTTGTAATCGCGGCGGATCTTGAACGCACCGTAGTTTTTGTTCCGGTTTTCGAAAACCGTTTCGTTACGCGCGGCAGAAGTCACCTGCTGCCAGTTGCGGGTCGTAAAGAAGTCGTAGAGCGAGATGGCTGCCACGATTCCGGCGATGATGAGTATTGCTGTCATGATTCGGGTTTTTAAGTTTTTTATTCGTTGTTTCCCAGTTAGCGGTTCAGTCGGATCGTCACCCGCTAAACCTTTCATCCTGTTACACCTAACTTAGTCAAAAGCTCAAGCTGAAAGCCCAAAAGATCGTTTTGTGTAGCGTTGATTGAGTGAATGGTATTTCCTGCTGATTTTAGGACCTGTCTGCGACAGGTAGGACTTCCGGTCATCAGGATCATTCACTGACAAAAAAGCCACTAACTCCTGAAAATCAGTCTCCATTCGACTAAAGACCGGCGACCGGAAGACCAAAGACCGGAAGACTGGCCGACCTGAGACCGGAAGACTACTGCGGTGGCAGGAACGTAATCGGCAAATTGAAATAGCTGTCTACCGGATCGCCGTGCTTGTCTTTGCCCGGAGTCCATTTCGGCATTTTCAGCACTACACGCTGCGCTTCTTTGTTGCAGTCGGAGCATTCTTCGATTTTCCTGATCACGGATACACGGGAGATCTCACCGGTTTTGCTGACCACGAAACGCAGGTAACATTTTCCACCTATGCCTTCCTCGGCAGCCCATTGCGGGTAACGAAGGTTGTCACTCAGGAATTTCGCCAGTGCTTTTCTTCCACCCGGGAACTCAGCCGGTACGGCCGGAATTTCCGGTTCTTTTGGCGGTGGAGGTGGCGGCGGCGGCGGTGTAGGCGGACCTGGAGGATCCGGTGTTGGTGGTATAAAGTCGCCCGGACCAGGAGTCTTTACAGGACCAACTGTTCCCGGATCAACAACCGGATCGGTTGGCGCTTTGGGATCACTGGTCACAACCGGCTCAACGAACTTGTCCATCGGCGGCTGCGGCGTTTGCTGTTGTCTCGATTCGGGTTCAGGCTCGGGCTCTTTTTCAGGCTCTACAGGCATGATCGGGCAGTAAGTTGGCTCCGGAACCGGCGGAAGCTTTACTTCTTTTTTTGCCGGCTCACGCAAAGTGGCTGCCGCTGCATAGATAACGCCTACTCCACCGACCATTCCGATCAGGATGAGGATAAAGTTGCGGTTGTAATCGCGGCGGATCTTGAACGCACCGTAGCTTTTGTTCCGGTGCTCGAAAACGGTTTCGTTCCTGACGGAAGATGTTACCTGCTGCCAGTTGCGCGTCGAAAAGAAGTCATAAAGGCAGACGGCGGCAACAATAGCAACAATAATGAGGATTGCTGTCATGATGTTGGATTTATAAGTTGGTATTCTGTTGATTTTGCGCTTCGAAAGACCGCCGGATCGTCACCCGGAAAGTCGTTCTTCTGCTTTTCGAACTTAATTAAAAGTGCTGATCGTCAATGGAAAAGAACTTTTTGTGCAGTGGTTGTTTAGCGAACGGTCGTTTTGGGGATTTCAAGAGCTTAGACTTCAAGACATCAGTACATTAGGATGGCTGGACATATCAGATATCAAATCTGCCTGTTGACCAATACGATGCAAGAGTTGTTGTTTTCCACGAATACACGGATGACGTACTGTATAGAATTTCAACGAATAATCCGCCTTGGCGGATGTACACGAACATTAAAATTATTACGATCTGAGTCCTTTTGAAGGAAACGGTTGTTTTAACCTGGGAACAAGTTCCCAGGATTCGCCTACATTCACACAAAGTGCGTTATTCGTGTATTCGTGGGAGAAGCTATCCGCTATAAGAGCGTTGTTAGAAACAAAAAAGGCTGCCTTTTCAGACAGCCTTTCTTTATTGAGCGTTTTAAGCTTATTGTTTGATGAACGTTACGGAGAAATTCAGCTCGGCACCGTTCGCTTTGATGAAGTACATCCCTTGCGGCAGGTTTTCGATCGTTAATTCCTGTGCTGAGTTCAGCGCGTTTTCCTCAAACTGGTGAGTGCTTACGGTTCTGCCGTACACATCCACAACGGAAATCGTAAGCGCAGGGTGATTTTGCTCCATATAGATGCGCGTGCTGGTCTTCGCAGGGTTCGGATACACTTTGAATCCGGCAGCTGCAGCAGCTTCATCCAGTCCTACGTTCACCTGGTTGGTGATCACGATTTCCAGGGAATCCATCAGCGTATTGTCCGCTACCGATACCGCTTTCGCCCAAACCGTTCCGTTGGATTCAGCCGTTACCAGACCTGTGCCGCTGATCGTAGCCGCACCCGTTCCCGGAACGATGCTCCAGGTTACGCTCTGGTCAACCGTTGCAGGGAATACATCTGCTTCCATCTGAAGCGTACCGCCGTCGGTCGTAATGGCTGCAGCAACACCGCCTTGTGTGCTCACTACAACGCTGTCAACAACTACAACGCAGTTTGCCGTAATGGTAAACGTGCCGAAGTCGTCGTCGTTGTAACCACCCATCAGGATGTAGTAAGTCGTGTTCGCTTCGGCGGCAAACGTGATATCGGATCCGCTGTCATCGCAGCTTGCACCGTCGTCACTGTAGCCCATACATTCGGTCAGGTTATCGCAATCGTCGCCCTCGTAAACGCGTACGTAAGTATCGAAATCGGAACCGCAGGTCGTAATGTTCACATCTCCGGAAGAAGCCGGCGTGATCGTGTACCAAACGCCTCTGATCAGACCGTAATCCGGGCTGTCATCTTCGCAGGCAGCAGCAGGAAGCAGATCGTCTGTAGCATCCGCCGTGTTTCCTGTCAGTGTCTGACCGCAAGTCAGCTCGGTTGCATCGGCACAGCTGTCGTTAGCCGTTGCTTCAAAGCAAGTAGCCGTGATGGTATATGCTCCGAAGCTTGCTGCGTCATAACCGCCGAGCAGGATGTAGTATGTTTCACCTGCTTCAGCAGAGAAGCTGAGTGTGGAACCGGCATTGTCGCAGTTGCCATAAGCGTTGTAGCCCATGCACTCTGTGAAGTTGTCGCAGTCCGCACCTTTGTAAGCACGCAGGTACGTATCGAATTCGGAGCCGCAGGTTTCGATCACCATTGTTCCGGAAGTGGCAGCCGTGATCTTGTACCAAACGCTGTTAGTCAGACCTGCATCGGTTTCGTCATCCGTGCAGGCAACAGCAGGCAGCACGTCGTTTGTAGCATCCAGTGTGTTTCCTGTCAGTGTTTCGCCGCATTCCAGCTCGATTGCATCAGCACAGTTATCGTTGGCCGTTGCTTCGAAGCAGGTAGCTGTAATAGTGAATGCACCAAAGCTTTCTTCAGCATAACCACCGAGCAGGATGTAGTAAGTCTGGCCCGCTTCCGCAGTAAAGCTCATAGCAGAACCAGCATCGTCGCAGCTTGCGCCGTCGTCGCTGTAGCCCATGCATTCTGTCAGGTTGTCGCAGTCGTCACCTTTGTATACACGCAGGTAAGTATCGAAATCAGAGCCACAAGTCGAAATGGATACGCTTCCCGCAGCAGCCGGTGTGATTTTGTACCAAACCGCTTTGGTCTTACCGTAATCTGTATCGTCGTCTGTGCAAGCAGCAGCTGGTACTT
The DNA here is from genome assembly GCA_002432085.1 of Flavobacteriales bacterium UBA5871. Taxonomy (GTDB): domain Bacteria; phylum Bacteroidota; class Bacteroidia; order Flavobacteriales_D; family Crocinitomicaceae; genus Fluviicola. Next base: position 3,201 of record DJFN01000177.1, on the reverse strand, counting down.
CATCGTCTGCCGCACCGGAAGTGTTTCCAATGAGCGTCTGACCGCATGTCAGCTCAATTGCAGCTGAACAGGTATCGTTTGTAGCAGGCTCGTAGCATTCAGCTGTCAGCGTGAAGTTACCGAAGCTTTCTTCGCCCAATCCTGAGAGCAGAATGTAATAAGTAGCGTCTTCTTCTGTCGTGAACGAAATTGTGGAACCTACGTCGTCGCAGTTGTCGCCGTCATCATTGGCCCCCATGCATTCGGTCAGGTTGTCGCAGTCGTCACCTTTGTAAACGCGCATATATGTATCGAAGTCGGAGCCACAGCTGCTAACCACCATGCTTCCCGCACTTTCGGCAGTGATTTTGTACCACACGCCACGGAAATTTCCGTAGTCCGGATCGTCGCCATCGCAGGAAACAGCAGGTACCTCATCGTCTGAAGCGCCCGAAGTATTTCCTGTTACGGTTTCACCGCACGTCAGCTCGATTGCAGCGGCACAGGTATCATTGGCAGCCGGCTCGAAGCAGGTCGCAGTGATCGTGTAATCGCCGTAGCTGGTTTCGCTGTAGCCACCGAGCAGGATGTAATAAGTGTCGTTTTCTTCTACCACAAACGACATCGAAGAACCGTTGTCGTCGCAGTTGTCGCCATCGTCGCTGTAGCCAACACACTCGGTGAGGTTGTCGCAATCGGCACCTTTGTAAACACGCATGTAGGTATCGAAATCCGATCCGCACGTTTCAAGCGAAAGGCTTCCCGCGCTTGTGGTAGTGATCTTGTACCACACTCCTTTAAAATAACCAGCATCGCCACCATCTCCACAGTCGGCAGCCGGCAGCACATCATCTTCCGCTTCTTCGTTGTTCCCGGTCAGGGTCTGACCACATGACAGCTCCAGCGCACCCGTACAGGTGTCGTTAACCGGCGCCTGCGCGGCAGCTGTCAGCGAGAATCCCGCCACTGCGATTAGGGTAAGAAGATGTAATTTCCTGTAAAACATTCTCATACATTAAAATTAAGTTGTTAAGTAATTGGATTTTCCTTCATTTATCCGGAAACCCTTTAATTATGCGGGTTCCAACTTAGGGAAAAACCAACTAAAACCATCGTTTTGTAGTACTTATTGAGTAAACGGTAGTTTTTGGCGCTTTTGCATGTTAAGACTTAAAAATAGTGTTGTAAATTATTTTGAAATGTTAGATACAATATGAATTCCAGCAAAAATTAAAACCCGATGCGGTTTTAGCGATCGGATCTGTTACCGCACGACAATTAAGCTGATTTTTGGCGCTGATTTTGTGTAGCTTTGATCACCAAAAACAAGCGCTATGAAAAAGATCATCCTTATCCTGCTGCTGACCTTCGGAAGCTTCAGCAGCTCGTTCGGACAATGCAGCTCCGAAGTTCGCGAAGCTTTCGGTGGAACGGCCTCGATCGCTCTTTACAATACCTATATCACAATCGGTGCCGTTGCCGACTGTCATGCTGTCGAAAGCTATGATGCCGAACGCGTACAGGCCCTTATGAACGAACAGACAGCCATGATCGATGTGCTGATTGAAATGCTCGACAAAACGGTGAAAGATCAATCAGGCAGTTTGACATCCGATGACAAAGAATACGTGAAAGAAATGATCGCCTGTCTCAAATACCTGAAGGCCGAAGCACAAGGATTGCACGACTTTGCCGCTGACGGTTCCGAAGGTGCCTCTCAACGCTACAATACCAACCGCGAGCTCGCCTAGGCATCTATCGAGCTGTTGTTGGGACTTGGAGAAGACGAATAAGCCAAACTACCATGACTAACTGGAAACTGAATCCTTGAAAACCTAAAAATTCAGCAAGGCCGAAAAACAGGAAAAATCGATCGGAAAACGAAAAATCCGCCCTTCTTCATCCCTTTATTCATAAGGGTTTCAGGATTTTTCAATGTCATTATAGTTCTATTAGAGTTACTGTACAGTTATATTACAGTTATTGTACAGTTATCGCGCGTTCAAATTTGAACAAGATTTAGCTTGGAATCCTAAGTGGCCTTTTCACCACTCAAGCGGCTAAAGACTGGCGACCGGAGACCGAAAAACTAGATATACGCTTCCTTCGCCAGGTAATTCTTCACATAATCTTCCACCCCGTTTTCGAGTGTCGTGAAAGGCTTCGTATAGCCCTGGGCGATGAGCTTATCCATGTTCGCTTCCGTGAAGTACTGGTATTTGTCGCGGATATCGATCGGCGTATCGACAAACGTGATATTCGGTTCTTTGCCCAGTGAGCGGAAAACGCTTATTGCGAGGTCGATGAACGGACGCGCTGTTCCCGAACCAAGGTTGTAGATGCCCGATTCAACATCGTGGTCTTTCAGGAAAAGGCATACGGAAAGCAGGTCTTTCACATAAACGAAGTCGCGCATCTGGCCGCCGTCG
>DJFN01000177.1:0-752 GCA_002432085.1 Flavobacteriales bacterium UBA5871 | reverse complement strand
CGGCGGCGTTTTTTCTTGTTTCAGCGCCCAGACGTCAAATTCCTGCTTCGACCAGCCGTAAGGATTCAGCGGTTGCAGCTGTGGAATCGTTGATTCGTTGTCGTCATAGCCAATCTCACCGAGGCCGTAGGTTGCTCCCGAGCTGGCGTATACAAGCGGAATTCCAAGACGAACACAGTGATTCCAGACCATTTTCGTATAGTTCACGTTGAGCTCGTCAAAGATCGCCTTGTCGAATTCAGTTGTATCCGTACGCGCACCGATGTGGTAAATGAAGGTCACTTTTTCGCCGTTGACTTTCATCCACGCATCGAAAACGGAACGCTCGACTTTTTCGGTGAATTGCTTGCCTTCGAGATTGGCAGCTTTTTCGGTCCTGGTAAAATCGTCGACCAGTACCAGGTCTGTAATTCTCTGCTCATTGAGCTTTCCGACCAAACAACTTCCGATAAAACCGGCGGCACCCGTAACAACGATCATGATTCTGTTTTTATGACCACAAAAATAAGCTTTTTGGATTTCAGGATGGCAAGATTTCAAGAGTGCAGGACGAAGAGCTGGCTNNATTTTTCACCACAAAAGGCACAAAGCTTTCATGGATGCGCTGTGTTTAATTCGAAGCACCGTCCGCCGCGGCGGACGGATTACACAAAAGCTTAAGTCCTTTAATGAATATCTGGTTAGTAACTTCTTTTGTGTAGGTCTCCGAGCAGCGGAGAGCGCTTTAAACTATCCGCCGCGGCGGATCACCT
>DJFN01000245.1:2955-4743 GCA_002432085.1 Flavobacteriales bacterium UBA5871 | reverse complement strand
AACGCCGAAGGCTTTGCCAAGGAATGTGCGGTGGTAACGCATTACCGTTTGAAAACCGATCCGAACGACAAAACGAAACTGATCGTGGACCCGGATGCGAAGCTCGAGGAAGAGCTCATCGTTCGTCCGACCAGTGAAGCGATCATCTGGAATACTTATAAAGGCTGGATCCAGTCGTACCGTGACTTGCCGATCCTGATCAACCAGTGGGNNTTCCGAGACGATCATCGGTGCCGCCTTCGCACGCTGGGTGGAATCCTACCGTGACCTGCCCCTGCTCATCAACCAGTGGGCGAACGTGATGCGCTGGGAAATGCGCACGCGGATTTTCCTCCGTACGGCGGAATTTCTCTGGCAGGAAGGCCACACGGCCCACGCAACCAAAGACGAAGCGGTTGCCGAAGCAGAGCAAATGCTGGATGTGTACACGACGTTTGCGAACGAATTCATGGCAATGCCGGTGATTCGCGGTCGTAAGTCAGAAAGCGAGCGTTTTGCCGGTGCCGACGATACGTATTGCATCGAAGCGATGATGCAGGACGGAAAAGCACTGCAGGCCGGAACTTCACACTTCCTCGGTCAGAACTTCGCCAAAGCGTTCGATGTGAAATTCACCGACGGCGAAGGAAAACAGGAACACGTCTGGGCAACATCGTGGGGCGTTTCGACGCGTCTGATGGGTGCGCTCATTATGACGCATTCCGACGACGAAGGACTTGTATTGCCGCCGAAACTGGCGCCTATCCAGGTGGTGATCATTCCGATTCACCGTACAGACGAAGAGCTGACGGCGATCAACAGCGCTGCAAACCAGATCATGGCTGAGCTCCGTGCAATGGGCATTTCCGTGAAATACGACAACGACGAACAGCGTCGTCCGGGATGGAAATTCGCCGAATATGAAGCAAAAGGAGTTNNCCGGGATGGAAATTCGCCGAATACGAAGCGAAAGGCGTTCCTGTGCGATTGGCGATCGGTCCGCGCGATCTCGCAAACGGCGTAGCTGAAGTGGCGCGTCGCGATACCCGCGAAAAATCTTCGATGACCATTTCCGGAATCGGTATTCAGATCGAAGCGATGCTGGAAGATATTCAGAATAATCTCTACAAGCGTGCGGAAACGTACCGCGATCAGCGCCTGAGCAAAGTGGATTCTTACGAGGAATTCAAAACGCGATTGGAAAGCGAAGGCGGTTTCTTCCTTGCACACTGGGACGGAACGGCTGAAACTGAAGAATTGATCAAGCAGGAAACGCAGGCCACGATCCGCTGCATTCCGCTCGATATTCCTTCTGAAGCAGGCACGTGTATGGTGACCGGAAAACCTTCGGCAAGCCGCGTGGTCTTTGCCAAAGCTTATTGATAAAACAAACGGTCAGGGGATGGGAAACCATCCCTTAATTATTCCTAATAATCGACATCGCTAACCCAAAAAACAGTACTTTGTATGTCTGCAAAAGAACGAGATATGAGAGACCCGCAGGATGTGATCCGGACGCTTTTGGAGAAAAAAGCCGCCCTGAAACAGGATATCTTTGAAGACACCAGAAGGCATTTTGAATGTTTTCGCAAGCACATTCACCAGGAAGTAGCCGCGCTGCGACTTTCCATTGCCGACGATCGCGTGCGTATCCACGCTGTAGACAAAGGCGATTTTGAAGTGCAGATTTACATCGGAAGCGATGTACTGGTCTACCACATGCACACGAACGTTTTCCGCCTGCCGGATGAAAATCCGCACTGGAAAACCGACTATATGCAGAAAGACCGTGAGTTAGGTTACTTTGGC
>DJFN01000245.1:0-2889 GCA_002432085.1 Flavobacteriales bacterium UBA5871 | reverse complement strand
GGGAAGGGGCAGCTCGGGTTTCTGTTCCGCGATCTGCAACAATCTACGCTCAGTGATGCCATTATTTGCAACATCATTCACGTTTCGTTCGTGTATGCGCTGGAATTCGACCTGTTCACGCCGCCATACGATATGGTTTCGCGCGTTTCGGTGAGCCAGATGCTGGAAATGCACAATAACGACCAGCTATCGACCGGAAAACGGCTCGGTTTTCGGTTCGAAGCGGATTCAGGTGATATCGTCTGAGAAAATCACCGGCGGTAGCAGTCTAAAAACGAGCGCGTTTACCCGAAAGGAGCGGGTTTCCGAACGAGAAACTTCGAAAAAAAACGGGTTCACCCTTGCTTAAAGCAAAATTACGGTTATATTTGCACTCCGAAATTCAAANNGATTCTCCTATGGGCTGCAGGTTTTATATTGTAAATTAAGAAACAAAATGGCAAATCATAAGTCAGCACAAAAGCGCATCCGCTCCAACGACGTTAAGCGTCTGCGCAACAAATACCAGCATAAAACGACACGTAATGCTGTTCGCAAGCTGCGTGCACTGAAAACGAAGGCTGAGGCTGAAACATTGCTTCCTTCTGTAGTTTCCATGCTGGATAAACTGGCTAAGCGCAACGTCATTCACAAAAACAAGGCAGCGAACCTGAAGTCAGGTCTGACTATTTTTGTGAACGGACTCTAATCCGCTAACGAACTTTTCGAAAGGTCTTATCTCGGTTCAGCTGAGTTAAGGCCTTTTTCTATTTTTGTGTTTTTGCAGTTTCGGATGTCCTTTCCTGTCAGATGGTTATTCTTATGCGGATTGCTGGTGAGCCTCAATGGCTTCTCCCAGTTGCCGTTTTTCCATCATTTTGAGGATACGATCCAGCCGGGATACCGCATTTCAGGGCGTTTCGACAGCATCGACTGCAAGATCGCCGATTACCAATCCACTTTGCCGTCGTGGTGGCGACCTTCCGTTCACCGTTTCGATCCGACGCGGCTTTATCAATCCGTTCATCAGCGTGCTCCGATCCGCTTCAGTGCCATTGCTCACATCGGGCTGCGTTATTCTTTAGGATCGAACAGCACACAGAAAGCCGGAATTTCCTACACACAGGCGCTGACGAAAAATCAGTTCATCCAGCTCGATTACGAACGTCTTTCAGGCAGTGGAGCGATTCGTAATTCATCCTATGAAACCAATCATTTCGACCTCGCGCATCTGGTAAGAAAAAGGCATTACGCTTCGCGTTTTTCCTTGTTATTTGACGGGAACGACCAATCGTTGAGTGGCGGAACAGTCGGCGATACGATCGATGATCGATTTCCGCTGATCTTTACTGATGTCGAGCATCCAAGTGCTTCGCAGTTCCGCCGTTATTTCCAGGCCGAATGGGCGAACTTCATCTCTTTTACCGGCGATTCGCTCCTGAAAACCGGGATTTTCCTGACACCGCATTATAAGATCGAAAACCGTCGGTTCACCGAAACAGGACAGATCGACACACTTTATGGCGTTGTCAACAAGGATACCACGCAAACCTACGATCATTGGGAACGCACTGAAATAGGAGGAACGGCCGGCTACTTTTTCCACACGCCGGTATTTGCGATCAACGGCGGTATCAAAGGCGCCTACTGGGAATTCGACAATCTCGGTCGTTTCAGCGATACATCGGAATGGGGCGTAACCGGTGAAATGACGCTGCGTATTTCCGATCAATTCGAGTTGAAAGGAAACGGCTTTTATACATTTCTAGGCGCTGCCGGCGAAAAACAGCTGCGTGCGACGTTGAAGTACAAGCATTCGTTGGTCGATGCAGGTATAATGGCCAATTACACCGATCGTTTCCCGCAGAACTACCAGCGTTCGTTGTACGGCAATTCCTTCGATTACTTCTGGACCAATAAAACACTGATCTCGACTACCCAGGCCGAAGTAACAGCGCGATTGAAGAACCGTTATGCCCCGATCCAGGTAGCAGCCGGATTCGGGAATTATGGAAATCTGCCGTTTTTCACCGATACGTCTGATGTGAACGGCATGCACTGGCGACAGGATACGCTTACCAGCTTATCGTTTCTTTACTTCGAAGTCCGCGCCGATTACGCGCTTGGGAAATTTTTCCTGCAGCCTTCCGTTCGTTTCCAGCAATCTGATCTTGATTTTGTGCCGTCGATACAATTGTCCGGACGTTTCGGATTCAACGGCTACCTCTTTAAAGCGAAAAAGCTGCATGCTGCGATCGGCGTAGAAGGAGGCTATACTTCATCTTATCGCTTGCTGGATTACCTGCCGATCATGGATACATATATATTGCCATCGGGAGAAGCCCGGTTTTTCGAAGCTATGCCGAAACTGCACGTCTTTGCGCAATTCGAGCTCGGATTCCTGCGCTGGTTTATCAGAGTGGAAAACATCGAGCAGACCTTTATCCAGACAACGAATTACGAAGCGCTCGGTTATCCGGTTGTTCCGCTGCAAATCCGTTTAGGGCTTTCCTGGGACCTTTTCAATTGACAATGCACAATTGACAGTTGACAACGGCATCCTGATTGTCCATTGTCAATTGTCCATTGTCCCTTATATTTGAAGCCAAATCAAACAGAATGGGATTACTTGACAATAAAGTGGTATTGATTACCGGTGCTTCCCGCGGAATCGGGAAAGCGATCGCGGAAGAATGTGTGAAACAAGGTGCAACCGTAGCGTTTACGTATCTCTCTTCCGAAGAAAAAGCCAAAGCTTTGGAGGCTGAGCTGACGCAGAACGGCGGAACGGCAAAAGGATTCAAATCCGATGCAGGTAATTTCGAGCAGGCACAGCAATTGGTTGACGATGTAGTTGCAGCTTTCGGAACGATCGACGTGCTGGTGAACAATGCCGGGATCACCCGCGAC
>DJFN01000100.1:4525-5610 GCA_002432085.1 Flavobacteriales bacterium UBA5871 | reverse complement strand
CGGAAAACGTGAACCAGCTGGCGGAGAACCTCACCACGCAGGTGCGCGCCATTTCCGCGGTAGCCTCCGCCGTAACCAAAGGCGACCTCACGCAGATGATCCGCGTGGAAGCAAAAGGCGAAGTGGAACAGCTGAAAGACACCATCAACCAGATGATCGCTAACCTAAAAGAGACCACGCTCCTCAACCAGGAGCAGGACTGGCTGAAATCCAACCTGGCAAAGTTCACCCAGATGCTTCAGGGACAGAAAGAGCTCAATTCCGTGACCAAGAAGATCCTTTCGGAGCTGACAACGGTCGTTTCGGCGCAGCACGGTCTGTTCTACATCCTGCAGGAAGACGAGCAATTCATGGATTCCAAGCTGAACCTGATCGCTTCCTACGCACACATCAAGCGCAAAAACGAGCACACGCAATACGCCATGGGCGAAGGCATTATCGGGCAGGTGGCGCTGGAAAAAGAGCGCATGTTGCTGACGAATGTGCCGCACGATTATATCCGCATCAGCTCCGGACTCGGAGACGCGAGACCGAACAACCTCATCATCCTGCCGGTATTGTTCGAAGGACGACTCAAAGCCGTGATCGAGCTGGCGTCGCTGGATACCTTCAGCCAGATTCACCTCGACTTCCTCGAAGGACTCACGGAAAGTATCGGTATCGTATTGAACACGATCGAATCGAACTCCCGGACCGAAGAGCTGCTTGTTCAGTCGCAGTCACTTGCAGGCGAGCTCAAAAGTCAGCAGGAAGTACTCAAGAACACCAACGAAGAGCTCGAGGAAAAAGCCTTCCTTCTTGCCAAGCAGAAAGAAGAAGTGGAGCTCAAAAACCAGGAAGTCGAAGTTGCCCGAAAAGCACTCGAAGAAAAGGCCGATCAGCTCACGCTTACATCGAAATATAAATCGGAATTCCTTGCGAATATGTCGCACGAGCTTCGAACACCGCTCAACAGTTTGCAGATCCTGGCCAGCGAATTGATCGCCAACCGCGACGGAAACCTTTCCGACAAGCAGATCCAGTTCGCCAAAACGATCAACTCCTGTGGCGATGACCTTATTCAGCTGATCAACGACATCCTCGAC
>DJFN01000100.1:0-4437 GCA_002432085.1 Flavobacteriales bacterium UBA5871 | reverse complement strand
CCAGCGTCTGAACCAGATCCTCAAAAACCTGTTGTCCAACTCCTTCAAGTTTACCGAAAAAGGAGAAGTGCAGCTCAAGATCTACCGCGCCGACGGCAACTGGAAAATCCGAAATCGCAGCCTGGACGAGGCCGAAACCGTTATCGCATTCGAAATCTCGGATACGGGTATCGGTATCTCGCGCGACAAGCAGAACATCATCTTCGAAGCGTTCCAGCAGNNTGAAGCCTTCCAGCAGGCAGAAGGCTCTACCAGCCGTAAATACGGAGGAACGGGGCTCGGTCTGTCGATCAGCCGCGGACTTTCCGACCTGCTCGGAGGTAGCATCGAGCTCGAAAGTGAAGTGAACGTGGGAAGTAAGTTTACGCTCTTCCTGCCGCTGAAATTCATGCACGTATCCGAAGAAACCATCTATACAGACGTAACAGAAGAAGACGATCAGGTGGTTGCGACCAAAGGCGGATTGAAATCTTTGCCGTCGTCGACCTTTAACCGCTCGGATATCGACCTGTTCTTTATCGATGAGGTAGGCGATGACCGGACCGACATCAAGCCAGGCGATAAAGTGCTGCTGATCGCGGAAGACAACCTGACGTTTGCCAAAATACTGCTCGATCAGGCCCGTGCGAACGGCATCAAGGCCATTGTGACAACTAAAGGAAACGACGTGATCGACTTCATCGATCATTTCCACCCGGATGCGATCACGATGGACATTAACATGCCGGATACCAGCGGCTGGAAAATCCTCGATCGCTTGAAAACCGACTTCAAACTGCGCCACATTCCGGTCTACATCATTTCCGGTGAAGACGAGCGCAACAAAGGTCTCGCGCGCGGAGCCCGCAATTTCCTGCTCAAGCCGGTGAAGAACGAGTCGCTCAGTCATTTGTTCAAAGACATCCACGATTTCAAAAACAAGAAGACCAAAAATCTGCTGGTGATCGATGACAACGAGCTGGAATTGAATCGGATACTCGAGTCTGTGCAGGGTGATGATATCGAGGTCTCGGCTGCAAAAACGGCAGCAGAAGCCGTTGAGCAGATCCGTTCCACGTCGTTCGATTGCATCATTCTCGACCTCGTATTACCGGATGCACCGGGAATGGACATCATCAACGACCTCGAAAACCTCGTGGCAGGACAGGAAACGGCGATCATCGTTCATTCGGCCGGCGACGTGACGAAAAAACAAAAAACCAAGCTCAATCGTTTTGCGCACCGGATCATTACGAAAAGCGCCAGCTCGCTCGACCAGCTGGTTGACCAGACCGCGCTTTTCATGCACAGACGCCATAAAGAGCTCCCGGATGCAATGCGCGAGCGTATCGAAACGTTTTACATGAAGGAAGATGTGCTGATCGGTAAAAAAGTTCTGATCGTCGACGACGACGTCCGGAATCTTTTCGCTCTGAACACGGCCCTGGAACGCTTCGGACTGGACGTAATGAGCGCGGAAAGCGGCAAGGAAGCCATCGATATCCTGCATAAAACCAAGAACATCGATATTGTATTGATGGACATTATGATGCCGGAAATGGACGGATTCGAAACGATGAAGAACATCCGTAAGGAATCGAAACATAAAGACCTGACGATCATTGCGGTAACGGCAAAAGCGATGAAAGGCGACNNATGAACAAGTGACAATGAACAATGAATTGACAATTTCCGCCATGACGGATTAAAAACCGAGAACGAAAATTGAAAAGAAAAAGCAATATAACAGTTAGCAAAGGGCAGGAGGCTGGAAACGGGAGACTGAAGACCGGATACGATGGAAAAGCGCAGGGAAGATCATAGGGTAAAGATTCTGATCGTGGACGACAAGAAGGAAAATCTGCTTTCGTTGCAGGTGATTCTTGCCGACCAGGGGTATGATTTTGTTGAGGCGCAGTCCGGAAAAGACGCGCTGCGGATCCTGCTGAAAGATCAGAACTTCGCTATTATCCTGATGGATGTCCAGATGCCGCTTATGGATGGCTTTGAGACTTCCGAGATGATTCGTCAGAGTGAGAAGCTGAAACACGTTCCGATTATTTTCCTGACGGCTAATATGAATACGCAGGATGCCATTTTTAAAGGCTATGAATCCGGCGCTGTCGATTACATGATCAAGCCGCTGCATCCGGAAATCCTGCGGGCAAAAGTATTTGTGTTCGTCGAGCTCTATCGTAAGAATAAAGAGCTTGTCCGGAAGGAAAAAGAAGCACAGCTGCTGAATCACGCGCTGACCGAAGCCAACAAAGAACTGGCCGTGCAGTATGAAGAAGTGCAGCGTCATGCCCGCGATTTGCATATTAAAAACAGCGAGCTGGATGCGTTTACCTACGTTTCCAGTCACGACCTGCAGGAACCATTGCGCAAGATCCAGACCTTTGCGGATATGATCCTGTCGGAAGATTTCGAAAGCCTGTCCGAGCGTGGAAAAGTCAAATTCCAGCGGATTCTCTACCTGACAGACCGCATGCGGAAACTGCTGAACAGCCTGCTGGCGTTCTCGCGTGCCAGTATGATCGAGCGGAAATTCGAGCGTGTCGAGCTCGGAAGCATTGTGGAAGATCTGCGAAACGCCCTGCTGGAAGAAATTCACGAACGAAAAGTAAAGCTTGATGTCGACCTGCCCGACGTAGCGACGATCATTCCGTTCCAGTTCACTCAGCTGATGCAGAACCTTTTTTCGAATTCCCTTAAGTTCTCTCAACCTGATAAACAGCTGCACATTGTGATCAAAAGTAAATCCGTGAAAGGCACAGAGCTGGAAATCGATCAGCTTCCCGACGACCAGACCTATTGCCACATCGTTTTCGAAGACAACGGAATCGGATTCGATCCACAATACAACGAGCAGATCTTCGGTGTTTTCCAGAAGCTCCATGGCCGAGATGTTTACGAAGGAACGGGCATCGGACTGGCGATCGTGAAGAAAATCGTGGAGAGCCATAACGGCTATATTACCGCGAAAGGCGAGCTGATGAAAGGAGCGCGGTTTGATATTTATATTCCGGATTAAGGGAATTATCAATGATCAATTATGAATTATCAAGGAATTGAAAATTGAAAATTTACAAGGGGGGACTGCCATAGGGTTGTCAGTGGTGAAGTTATTTTTGCAGGATGATTAATCGCAAAGCATGAGCAACGAACACTTTTATCCCGAAAACCGCCAGCAGTGGCGCGAATGGCTGCAGAAAAATCACGACAAGGAACAATCCGTCTGGGTGGTTTACTACAAAGTGAAATCGGGGAAGTCGTCGATGTCGTGGAGCGAAGCTGTTGACGAAGCGCTGTGTTTCGGCTGGATCGACAGCACGCGCAAAACGCTGGACGAATCGTCTTTCATCCAGTTTTTTACCCGAAGGAAACCGAAGAGTGTGTGGTCAAAGATCAACAAGGAAAAGGTAGAACGGCTCATCAGTGAAGGAAAAATGATGCAGGCCGGATTCGACAGCATCGAACGGGCGAAGGAAAATGGCTCGTGGACAATCTTAGACTCGGTCGAAGCGCTGATCATTCCGGACGACCTGGAAGCGGCTTTCAAATCAAAACCTGGCTCAAAGGAATACTTTCTCGGTTTGAGCAAATCGGCAAAGAAGTTTATGCTGTACCCGCTCGTTCAGGCGAAACGGGAGGAAACGCGGGCTAAACGGATTGAACACATCTTGCAGCAATGCACAATTTCCGCCGCGGCGGACAAAAATTCATAATTTAGGGCAAAACCGCTTAAATTATGTGTGATTTCAGCAATGGCTTTATTCTTTGTAAATGCAACGATCCCGGAACCGTTGTGCACAACAAGCGTTCCCGGAAAAACCGCGATCAGCCGCAAGCGATTGAATACAAATGGGCTTTGTACCGTTCGGAAGCATTGATGGAAGAAGAGCTGGGCCGTTATCTTTTACCCGAAAGCGATATCGGTAAAGGACTGACCGCCGAAAGGGTTTTGAATGCGCTCAACAGCCGGAATTGCTTCGATTTCGATTACACGCCCGGCGAAGGCCATAACCTGGTGATCAGTGATCCGGAATTAAGACGAATGGAGTTCATTTTCCGCAACGGCGAGTGGGTGGAAGATCATTATTCACCATTTGACTACGATTGTGTGAAAATAGATAGCGGCAAGCTTGCAAGGCGCGATTCCGTATAAAAGATTGACGCACAATTTTCTTAAACAAAAATCCTTAAAGTAGCACTCTACCTGCGATACAGGTATTTTTACCTGATTTTATGAAGCAGGGATAATTCTTAACCTGTTTGTGCTTAACTTGCGGTAAGTCGCTGTTAAAAGCGGCGTTAAAGAACCCAACTTATGAGTACAGATACTGCTACTGGCCTTGTCGTGCTGACAGGTCTTATTTTGCTGGCTAAATTTGCCATGCCGGATGTGCCTTCGAAAAAGGAGGTTTCTTCAAAAACGGAAGCTTCGTATACTGATAC
>DJFN01000079.1:191-7036 GCA_002432085.1 Flavobacteriales bacterium UBA5871 | reverse complement strand
CTGAACCGTAAAGTTCTTGCAGATCTTGCAATGAACCACCCGGAAGCTTTCAAAGCTGTTGTAGATTCCCTGAAATAAAAAAGAACTACACTTTGTCGCAAGGCCCTGATGTTTACCGTCAGGGCTTTTTTTATTTGCCATATTTCCGCGAAAATTCGTCGATTACTATAAGATTTGCTGAATCATGCAGCGTTTTGGATAATCCGTCATCTTACAGATGAATCCGAAAACAACAACACATGAAATACCTATTCGCACTTCTGACTGCTTTCCTGATCGGGAACAGCGCTTCTGCACAGCTTTACTACTTAAATCCCGGCGATCCGGCACCTGATTTTACTGTCACGGACGTTCACGGCCAGACGCATCACCTCAGCGATTTTGAAGGCAAATGGGTCGTGATCGATTTCTTTGCTCACTGGTGCGGTCCTTGCCTGGCAATCGCACAGGAGATCAACGATTTTTACGTCAAATACGGCTGCAACAGCCAGGACATTATTATGCTGAGCATCGCTTGTGACGGTACGAATGCAGACGTGGCTCAAATCGATGACTTTATGGGCGTTACGCATCCTTCGCCCTACGTTTCGGGCATAGAAGGAGGCGGAATACAAGTTACAAATGATTACGGCGTTGCCAGCATTCCCACACTGGTACTGATCGGTCCGGACGGCATTTTCAGGAACACGGACATCGCGTTTATTCAATCCATGGTGGTTCCGTGTATCGAAAGCGCCATCAATCACGCCGGCGGTGGCTCAGCCCTCGTTCCAAACAGCTGTAGTAGCCTGGGCGCGGACGAGCTGACAATNNGACAACCGACGATGCTTCTGTTACCGTAAACCTTTCAAACGCAGGAACGGTAGCTGTGACCGTCTACTCTATTTCCGGTGAGCAGCTTTCAACAGCTTCTTTCAACGTAACCGGCGGAGCAAATGAGCTTCCGGTTTCCCTGAGCGACCTGGCTGCCGGCACGTATTTCGTGAAAGTGACAAACGATATGAATGCCAGCGGAATGATTCCCATTGTGAAGAGATAACAACCGTTTCTCGAATGACAGCCCTTCCCATTTCCGAAGGGCTTTTTTAGTTTCCGGTAAATTCTATCATCAAAATAGATTATTAATATCCAGCATTTTAGCTCTCCAATAATCGCGGAATTTGTTTTTGACGTCGTGTAACAGAACTTCTATATTAGTCGGGAACTATAAACTATTTCAAATGAAAAAACTGTACATTGCTTCATTGCTCATGCTCTCCACAAGCTGGTCTTCCGCTCAGATCGGCGCAGTTGCTCCTGATTTTACCGTAACGGACATCAGCGGCAATTCGCACAACCTGTATACCTATCTGAATGCAGGAAAGGTTGTTATCCTCGACATCTCGGCTACCTGGTGCGGACCTTGCTGGAATTTTCACAACGGACATTTCCTGGAATCGCTTTACGATGAATTTGGTCCTAACGGGACAGATGAAGTGGTTGTTCTCTTTTACGAAGCTGATGGCAGCACCAATTCCGCCGATTTGCACGGTACCGGATCGAGTACACAAGGTGACTGGGTAACGGGTGTTCCTTATCCGATTATCGACGAAGCACAGCCGTCTCTGAACCAGAATATCTTCGCACCGCTCGGCTATCCGACGATCAATGTTATTTGCCCATCGGATAAAAAGATCAAGGCAGACCTTTGGGATTCGGGAGGCAATCTCAACCACATGCGTGGCGTGGTACAAACCAATATCGATAACTGTGCACTGGCTGCAGGAGTACAAGAGCAGTTGTTGCTGAATGCCGTGATCTCTCCGAATCCAACGGGTTCGAAGACTACGATCAACCTGACAAGTCCAAATGCAGGTGAAGCAACTGTGAGCATCTATTCTGTTTCCGGGGCGCTGATCTCTGAAGCTACATATTCAGTAGAAAATGGTCAGAACGCCATCGAGCTCGACTTGAGTGCTCTTGACAGCGGAACTTATTTCGTATCGGTTAAAACAGATGAGTTAGCCAGTGGAATGCTCCCGGTGGTAAAACAATAAGTTTCTCAGTAACGCTCCAGCGTTAAATCAACTACTATCCCCTGTCTAAAACGGCAGGGGATTTTTATTCCCCAACAAGAAGTGTAGGCTACCTACGAATTAACGAATTTGCGCGAATGCTGTCAGCTTGTTACAATTTTAAGGATTGCTTATTTTAAGATCCAGCCCGGAAGTCCCTCAGCTTGAAGTTTTGGAAGCAGGACGGAAAACTATCTTATGCCTCATTGGAAACCATTGGATTAACAGAATACGATTCTTCGCGAGGTTAAAAAAGGATGCTTTTGACCGTTCGCTCAACAGGAGCTACATTTAATAATCAAATCAGCGAACAGGGCTTATCATTCGTATTTTCATTGCTCTCCAACAATCTCCTATTATTCAGCGCGTAAGCTCTTCAAAAAAGGCGCATATTTGGACAAAGCGATTTTAAAAAGAAAGCACCCACTCCAATAATATCCGGTAATCATAACTGTATACTCAACTTGAAAATACCGGCAGCCCGCTGATCTCTCCGTCAGCGGGTTTTTTATTAAATCAGATTGCTGAGATCAAAGAAAAAACGCCCGTTATTCAGCGGGCGTTTTTTTATGTTTCTTTTTGTAGAATGGCTTTTTCTTTTTGTTCCTGTTCCGTTGACCGGAATCGGAACCACCACCGGCTTTCCACACAGGACCGGCACCAAGCTCTTCCGGAATCGTTTCGCGTGGAATTTCCGCCTCGATGAGTCGTTCGATACGCGCCAGCTTTGGCATGTCTTTTTCATTGATGAGCGTAAACGCTTCGCCTTTGGTATTGGCACGCGCCGTACGACCAATGCGGTGAACGTAGTCTTCGGCATCACGCGGTGCGTCGTAATTGATCACCATGTTGATTTCCTTGATATCGATCCCGCGGCTCATAACGTCGGTAGCTACAAGAATACGTGTACGTTTCGAACGGAAGCCGCGCAACACTTCTTCCCGCTCCTCCTGTTCGAGATTGGAAGAAACGCCCTGCGTATTTTTAAAACCGGCTTTGCGTAACGCATGAACGATCTCGTGTACTTTGCTTTTCGCAGAAGTGAACACAATGATGCTATTGTAATCCGGTCGACTGGTAATGATGTGCTTGAGCAATTCATTCTTCTGGTTATCGAACGCCAGGTAAACGTGCTGTGAAACACCTGCTGCCGGCTTGGAGATGGACAACGCGATCTCCTGCGGATTTATCAGGATCTTTTGTGCCAGGTTCTTGATCTTCGGCGGCATTGTAGCGCTGAAAAGCAACGTCTGACGGTTCTGTTTCGGAATGTAGGAAATGATACGTTCGATATCTTCGGAAAAGCCCATATCGAGCATCTTATCGGCTTCGTCGAGGACCAGGTGACGGATCTTCGAGAAATCGACATAGCCTTGCATCAAATGCGACAACAGCTTGCCCGGCGTGGCCACGATAATATCGGTTCCTTCGACAAGAGCGTTTTTCTGCTCGTCCCATTTGGCTCCGTCGCCGCCACCGTAAATAGCAGCCGATCCGACAGAAACGAAATAGGATAATCCCTGGATTTCCTGTTCGATCTGAACAGCGAGCTCGCGCGTTGGCACAAGGATCAATGTGTCGATGGAAGCATCTTCCTTGCCAGTCAGCTTGTGAAGGATCGGCAGAATAAAAGCGGCCGTTTTACCTGTTCCGGTCTGGGCGCAGGCAAGCAGGTCGGTGTTGCTGAGGATATGTGGAATGGCCTGCCCCTGAATCGGTGTGGCCTGTTCAAATCCCATGTAATGAATGGCCTCGAGCACCTGCTCGTTCAGGCCTAGTTCGCTGAATTTCATAATCTGGGCAAAGGTACGGTTTTTCTCGGCATTGCAGAAAAGCCGAAAACAGTTCGTTCAAACAGTTTTTTCAGGTTAGAATCAGCGCTCCCATTTTTCTTCTGTCAGCCATTTTTGGATCATTTCGTCATCGAGGATCCGGCCTGCAACGCGGTAAGAAGAAACCGCCAGCGGATTGTCACTGTTGAGCTTTTCAGACTGTACTCCTGTTTTCGGATCGTAATAGCTTGCATGCACAAATCGAAGACAGCTATCCTTCTTCACCACAAAACCGACGTGATTATCAAGACCGACAATGTACAAGCCGTCTTCCCGTCCATCGAAATACCGGGCAACTTCCACCAGCGGCTTGTTGCTGAAACGCTTTACATCACTGGTCATCCGGGTAATGTAATACTCTGAAGCCTGTTGTGCCCAGAACGTTCGGGGAATTCTGAATCCGGCATCCTCAAGTAGTGTCGTGATAAAATAGCCGCAGGCGATCTTTCCCATTCGCGGCGTGTGAGTCGTTCCATTGAAATCCCACTCGGTACCGTACCATTGTGCAAAGAAATCGCTTGTGATGATATCAAACAGGTAGTTACGAGCTGTATCGATAATCGAGTCACGTTCCGAAATACCTGCACCGGCATACGCTGCAGCAAAGCGTTTACGATCAGCTTCGACTTCAGCTTTCAGCTCGTCGTAGGTTTGTAAAACCTCCGGAACTTCCACTTCACAATCGACAGATGACGGAAAACGATTCTTCTCGGAAACAGGTTGTTGCGCGCTACAGGCAACAACAAAAATGAATAAAGGCAGCAGGAAGATACAACGCATAGGATTCAGGATTAAAGGCAGGTATATAAGGACCAAAGTGGCTTTTGGTTACCGCAGCTCGCGGCGCCATTCTTTCAGGGTCTTTTCCGAATCGCTGACGACATCGTAATACTGTATGCTGTAATCGGGATAAACATGAAACGTGTAGTATGTTGCCAGCGATTGACCATTGTCTTCGGCAACGGAAACGGTATAGTATTCTTCGTCATCGGAAGGACGATTGCTCACAAAGGCTTTCAGTCCGCGCTTGCCGTCCGATTTCTTCCGGATCGATTCGTCCATTTTTTGGATCTCAGGCAGATCGAGCACCAGGTCAACGACTTTTTCCTCAGCTGTCGGATTGGGCTTCGCCTCATGACTGGCTTCATCGTCTTCGGCAGCCGGCTTATCTTTCTTCGTTGATTGTGCAGCTTTCTTTTTCGCTGCTGGTTGTTCTTCCGGCTGGCCTGCATGCGGGTAGTCTTCTCCCATCACCGGATTTTTCGCGGGATCGTTATTACAGGCCGTTACCAGTAGGGCAATCATCAGCAAGGAAAACAGCAGTTTCATGGTGTGTATTTTAAAGGTAATTTACTCAAAAATGACGATTCCGGTTACGTGTTTAGGTTTTTTAAATAGAAACAAAAATCCCCTTCCATCGCAATGAAAGGGGATCTCTGTGTATTTGTTGCTGTTATTTCTTTTCGTCCACTTCTTCGAAGTCTACATCGGTAACTTCGTCGTTGGAACCGCCGGAAGCATTGCCACCTTGTTGTGCACCCTGATCTGCACTTCCGCCAGCGTTAGCCGCGTTGTACATTTCCTGGGAAGCTGCCTGGAATACGTTGTTCAGACGCTCCATTGCAGGCTCGAGGTTGGCCGTGTTCTTGGCTTCGAATTCTTTTTTCAGATCAGCCAGCGCGTCTTCGATCGGCTGCTTTTTGTCCGCAGGGATCTTATCGCCGTATTCTTTCAGCTGACGCTCAGTCTGGAAGATCAGCGAGTCGGCTTTGTTCACCAGCTCTGCTTCCGCTTTACGCTTGCTGTCGGCATCGGCGTTGGCTTCTGCTTCTGCTTTCATGCGCTTGATCTCGTCATCGCTCAGACCGGAAGAAGCTTCGATTTTGATGGATTGCTCCTTGCCTGTTCCCTTGTCTTTCGCAGAGATGTGCATGATACCGTTGGCATCCACGTCGAATGTTACTTCGATCTGTGGCTCACCGCGACGTGCAGGTGGAATGTCTGTCAGCTGGAAACGGCCGAGTGTACGGTTGTCGTTTGCCATCGGACGCTCACCCTGCAATACGTGGATGTCTACTGCCGGCTGGTTGTCTGCTGCTGTCGAGAACACTTCCGATTTCTTGGTCGGGATAGTTGTGTTCGCTTCGATCAGCTTGGTGAATACGCCACCCATTGTTTCGATACCCAATGAGAGCGGAATCACGTCGAGCAGGAGCACGTCTTTTACTTCACCTGTGAGTACACCACCCTGGATCGCAGCACCAACGGCTACTACTTCATCCGGGTTCACACCTTTGGAAGGCGCTTTTCCGAAGAAACGCTCAACAGCGTCCTGGATGATCGGAATACGTGTCGAACCACCAACGAGGATCACTTCGTTGATATCGCTGGTGGAAAGTCCCGCGTTTTTCAGAGCCGAGCGGCAAGGTGCGATCGTACGCTCCACGATGTCTGTGATGAGCTGTTCGAATTTCGCACGCTGCAAGGTGCGCACCAGGTGCTTCGGAATTCCGTTTACCGGCATGATGTACGGCAGGTTGATCTCGGAAGAAGTTGTGGAAGACAATTCGATTTTTGCCTTTTCCGCTGCTTCTTTCAAACGCTGAAGCGCCATTGGGTCTTCGCGCAGATCGAGTCCTTCTTCTGCCTTGAATTCGTCGGCCAGCCAGTTGATGATCACCTGGTCGAAGTCGTCACCACCCAGGTGGGTATCACCGTCGGTAGATTTTACTTCGAATACGCCNNAGCGAGTACTTCGAATACGCCGTCGCCGAGCTCGAGGATGGAAACGTCGTGCGTACCACCACCGAAGTCGAACACAACGATCTTCTGGTCAATTCCTTTTTTATCGAGACCGTAAGCAAGCGCTGCTGCTGTTGGCTCGTTGATGATGCGTTTTACAGTCAGACCTGCGATCTCGCCTGCTTCTTTCGTAGCCTGGCGCTGTGCGTCGTTGAAG
>DJFN01000079.1:0-138 GCA_002432085.1 Flavobacteriales bacterium UBA5871 | reverse complement strand
ATTTTCACCTTTTACGACTTTGTAAGGTACACGCGTAGTTTCGGCTTTGATTTCGTCGAATGAGCTACCCATGAAACGCTTGATCGAATAGATCGTTTTTGTTGGATTGGTAATGGCCTGACGTTTTGCAGGATCACC
>DJFN01000014.1 GCA_002432085.1 Flavobacteriales bacterium UBA5871 | reverse complement strand
ATTCAAAGTATCAAAGCGACCATCGAAGAAGTTTTCGGTGTGAAGATCCAGCACCATTCGCTGTATTTCTACGCAGTCAAAAATCAGTCAACAGAAGAGAAAGCGTGAGTCTGTCACACGACATAAAGGTCGAGCAGACCTGCGGCATTCTGCGTTTAAGCGGGCGAATGCTTTCGGATGACGGCATTTCCGACGTGATCTCGGGCGTGGAATCGCATATCGCCAAAGGTGCGAAAAACTGGGTCTGCGATATTTCCGGGCTGAGCTACTGCAACAGTACAGGATTGAATTTATTCGTGCGCATTCTGACCAAATCCCGCAATGCAGGCGGCGATTGTGCACTGATCGGCATGCAGCCAACCGTTCGACAGTTGTTCGAGCTCTCCAAACTCAATGAAATTTTTACCACCTGTGCTTCCGTTGAAGAGGCATTGGGACGCTATAACACAATTGCATGAAAGTAGATGTTCTTTTAGGATTACAATGGGGCGATGAAGGAAAAGGAAAAATCGTCGATGTCCTTACGCCGCAATACGATATCATTGCCCGTTTCCAGGGCGGACCGAACGCCGGTCACACGCTGGAGTTCGAAGGCATCAAACACGTTTTGCATACCATTCCTTCAGGCATTTTTCATTCCAATGTGGTGAACCTGATCGGTAACGGCGTGGTGATCGACCCGGTAGTCTTTCAGAAAGAGCTGGAAAAACTGGCACCGTTCAATATCAACATTGCCGAGCGACTGATCATCTCTAAAAAAGCACACCTCATTTTGCCTTCGCACCGTTTGCTTGATGCAGCATCCGAGGCGTCAAAAGGCATCAACAAGATCGGTTCCACGCTGAAAGGCATCGGCCCGACTTATATGGACAAAACAGGCCGTAACGGGCTGCGCGTCGGCGATATTTTCCTGCCGGATTTCAAAGAGCGCTACAACACGCTGCTGGAAAAACACATCGGCATGCTGAAGCACTATGAAGGGTTCGAATACAACCTCGAAGAGCTGGAAGGTCCGTGGATGGCTGCAATCGAAGAATTGCGCAAGCTGAAAGCCGTCGACAGCGAGCATTACCTCAACGACGCACTGAAAGCCGGTAAAAAAGTACTCGCGGAAGGCGCCCAGGGAACCATGCTCGACATCGACTTCGGAACCTATCCGTTCGTGACTTCTTCCAACACGGTAACGGCCGGAACGTGTACAGGTCTCGGTATCGCTCCGACAAGAATCGGCAACGTGATCGGTATTTTCAAAGCTTACTGCACACGTGTGGGAAGCGGACCGTTCCCAACCGAGCTCGAAGACGAAACAGGCGAGCAAATCCGCCGCGACGGACACGAATTCGGCTCTACGACCGGTCGTCCGCGTCGTTGTGGCTGGATCGATATCCCCGCTATGAAATACGCTATCATGATCAACGGCGTTACCGAGCTGGCGATGATGAAAGCCGACGTACTCGACAACTTCGATATGATCCGTGCTTGTACGAAATACCGTATTAACGGCGAAGAGCTGGATTACCTTCCGTACAACATCGACGGAGTGGAGATCGAGCCGGTTTGGGAAGAAATTCCGGGCTGGAACCAGGATCTGACACAACTTTCTTCTTACAGTGAAGCTCCGGAAGCACTGAAAAACTACGTTACATATCTGGAACGACTTTTGGAAGTACCGGTGACGACTGTTTCCGTTGGACCGGACCGCAAACAAACGCTGGCAACGCGCTAATCGCCTACCCGGCCGGATCAGTAAAACAATAGCGAGAGCTTTACGCCGTTCTGAGATCATGCCGAAAGGATTGCATACAACAGGAATTTACCGATACGCACTGTTGCTGATCGTATTGCTCGTTGGTACGCGACTGCAGGCACAATCGCTGCTTGAGCTCCTTCCCGGCGCCGAAGAGCTTTCCTACGATGAAAAGACCGGCATTCAACGCCTGCGCGGGAACCTGAATTTCATCTACCAGGGGAATGTGATGTACTGTGATTCGGCGCACTACAAACCGCGAACACAGGAAGTCTGGGCATATGGAAAAGTACACCTCAACAAGCGCGATACGCTGAACCTCTTCTGCGATTCCCTTTATTACAACGGAAAAACGCGTAAAGCGAAACTGTGGGGAAATGTCCGTGTGCGCGACCGCGAATACAAGCTCACAACCGACACGCTCGAATACGATACCAAAGCTTCCAAAGCAACCTATCGCTATGGCGGACGCATCGAGAACATCACGACCAATGAAGTGCTGACCAGCCGTGTCGGGTATTTTTATCCGGATACGGAGGAAAGCTTTTTCCGGGGAAATGTGGTGTACAAAAGTCCGGACCTGAAAATGACCACCGACACGCTGCAATACAATTACCTGAAGCACCGTGTTTATTTCTATGGCCCGACCGATATCACGAACAAAGAAACCAAGCTCTTTTGTAACAAAGGCTGGTACGATGTCCGGACGGAAGAAGGCGTATTGCAGGGAAATGCCCGGATTGACCAGGCACCGCGCATCATCGAAGGCGACAGCCTGTATTACCATCCGAAGAAAAAACTGGCAATCGGCCGCGGGAATATTTCCGTACTCGACACCGTTCAGAAGATCCGCTTTACGGGTGGCTATTTACATTCCGACGAGACAGCTAAGCTCGATCTCCTGACCGACAAACCGCTGGTGCGGATGATGAAATCGAAAGACACACTGTATCTCAGTGCCGATACATTATACCATTACCGCGACACAGCGGGAAAAACACTCAGCCTGGCCGGCCGGCAGCATGTGAAGATCTTCCAGGATAAAATCCAGGGCGTTGCCGACACCCTGCTTTACGACAAAGCCGCCGGAACGCTCGATCTTTGGGGCAATCCGCATTTCTGGAGCAACAACTCCGAGCTGCAGGGCGACAGCATTCGTGCCTACATCAAAAACGATACGCTGGTCGAACGGGTGCATTTGCGCGAAAACGCTTTTTCGGCCATGGAAATCGATTCGGGGAAATACTACAACCAGCTTGCGGGGAAAGAGCTATGGGCTTTTCTGACCAACAATGAGATCGTGCGCTCGGAAGTCAACGGCAATGCCCGAACGGTTTATTTCGTAGAAAATACCGAGAACAACGATACCGCAACGGTGATCAAGCGCAACGGCATGAACCGCATTTTTGCGTCCGACCTGCGCGTGTACCTCGACAGCGGCGAAGTAACCGGCGTTACCTTCCTGAAACAACCCGACGGTATCTTCTTCCCTATTGACCAGATCGACCCGAAAGAACAATTCCTGCAAGGCTTTTCGTGGAACCCCGCCATCCGCCCAAAGACCTGGCAAGAGCTGATTGAGTAAAAGCTATTGAGTTTATGGACGAAACGATGCACTTGGTAAGGTTTCCCACGAAACGAAGTTCAGCGGAGCTAATTCGCGAATTTGGAAGGCAACTTTATCCATAACAGATAACAACTTCAGTCGCTCCTTGATAATTGATCATTCATAATTGCTAATTCCTTTTCAATTCGAATAGCGACTGTAACAGAAAGAAACACGAAGCGTTTTACCTGAAGACCGAAAGTGCTTGGAAAACCGCCGTTTAATACGTAACTTAATAGATCAAAGACATCATCATGAAATGGGGATTTACGTTCCGGAATAAGCTCAAGCTGGCTATCGCTCTGCTGATCGTGCTGGCTGCTATGTTCCTGAAAAGCACTGTTGAAGAGCGCCATGTGAACACGCTCGGAAAATCATTCGAATCGTTCTACAAAGACCGCCTGCTGGTAGAAGGGTATATCTACCGGATGTCGAACCACCTGCACGTGAAGAAAATGATCACGGACAACTGCACACAGCCTAGCAGTTATGATCAGCTGTCAACCAGTTTGCAAGAGCAGAATACGGAAATCAGTAAGCTCATGATTGCCTACGAAAAAACGCAGCTCACCAGCAAAGAAGCCGTTACGCTCAACAAACTGAAAGCCAATCTGCTGGCCTTGCAGACCATCGAGCACAGTTACCTCAATCGCATTCGTTACAATTACGAAGTAGTCGACCTGAAAGCACAGATGGCCGGACATTTTTCCAACGCTGCCGAAAACCTGCAGCACTTATCGGAAATTCAGCTGGCCGTGGGCAAAGACATGCAGGCTGATTCGGAAAAAATCATGTCCGAATCGTCGTTGTTCTCGCAATTCGGAATCACTATTTTAATCATCATCGGATTGATCATCCAGGTATTGGTCTTCAGCTCGAAAGACAGCATTGTTTCGAAAAAAGAACCGAATGCGTGGATGAATTAGGAAAATTATGAATGATCAATGCGGCAATATCAAGGCTTGTTCTGCTTATTGTTGATTTGATTCTGTAAGAGAATCCATAACTGCATCGACGGCTTCTTCGCTTTCCGGACTTAGCTCTGCATCTCCGCTCACGTAGCCGAAAAAGCCGATCACCACGGGATAATCCTGACTTTCGGCGTCAGCAAATTCCGTGTTGCAGATAACGCGTTTATAGTGTCCTTTTTTATAGCCGAGTGATTTTACGATCGCACGATCGATAGCCGTTTCGCCTTCTGCAGAAATGTAATTCGGCGGCATTGCTTCCGGAGAAATAAAATCAGGCGAAAGCACGCGGATCGTATCGCCCGTTTCTTTCGAAATCACTAAATATTGATACAGGAAATCCTGTCCGTCTTCTTTAGCCGGTCCGCCCGAGAAGTAAAGGAACTCGATTTCAGCCTTGTTCTTTAAAGCATCCTGCTCGATGTTGAATTCCGAAAGTGGTTTGTAAGTGAATCGTCCGTCGCCGCAAGCAGTTAAAAGCAATGTGGTGAGCAGCATAAAAGCTATGCTCCTGGTTTTTGTTGATCTCATGACAGAAAAATAGAAACTTTTTCGTTTGTATAGGTTACTTTTCGGAGCTGCCTTACATACAAGGGGAANNGGAAAATACGTACAATGACCGACCAGGAAATCATCTTATTCATCCGCAAGGGGCAGAACGAAAAGCCCCTGCAGGTGTTGTATAAAGAATACCCGAAAATCAGGCAGCTTATACTTAAAAGCGGTTGCAATGAAGTAATGGCGCAGGAAATCTTCAACGACAGCCTGCTGCTGCTCATCGAAAAACTGCGCGATCCATCGTTCGGGCTCACATCGAAGCTCACGACCTATCTCTATGGCATCAACCGGTTCTTGGTGAAAAATGCCCTGCGCAAACAGCAAAAATTGGGCGTGGAGCTGGAATGGAACGATACGCTGATCCTTTCCGAGGCCGATCTGGGCTACCAAAGCGAAGAGGAAGAGCGCCTGAAACAGCTGGAAACCATTCTTTCGAAGCTTTCGGAGAAATGCAGGAAAATCCTGGATCTGTTCTATTTCGGAAAAAAATCCATGGAACAGATCGCTCAGGAACTGGACTATTCCAGCCCGAATTCGGCCAAAACGCAGAAGTACAAATGTATCGAGCACGCGTTCGTTCTGGCACAGCAACTTTCACCTAACAACCAACCATCATGAGAGCTTCATTGGAAAACATCGCACAGATCAGCGCCTACCTGTCGGGCGAATTAACCGCAGAACAGCGCGCGGCATTCGAATCATCGATGGCCGGAAACCCCGAATTGCAACAACAGCTGAGCTTTCAGCAACAGCTCGTCAGAGCCGTAGAACGCACCGCACTTCGTCAGCAGATCGAAGCAGCAGCCCGTCAATCGGGAGCTTCGGGCCGCTCAGGAACTTCCTGGAAACTCTTCACGATCATCGGATTGATCGTTTTAACCGGCCTGGGAGCATTTGCTTTACTAAGTCCGAAGAGAGCCGAACAAACGCAAGCAGCTCCGAAACAGCAGGCGGCAGCTCAGCAACCGAAAACCATTTCGACAACAGCGACTTTGTCGGATTCAACGGCTACAGCTGCGCCTTTCACAACGGCAATCAATCACGGTATGGTGTCGTCCGACGATCTGTTCGAGCCGGCTCAGGCCGAATGGCAGCCGTGGGTTCCGTTCAAACGCCAGTATTATTCGTTCGATGCAGCCAAAGGAAGTACGATCGAAGGCAAAAACGGCACACTGGTGATCGTTCCGAAAAACGCTTTCCTCGACGCAGCCGGCAATCCCGTTACCGGACAAGTCGATCTCGAGCTCATCGAAGCCATTACGTTTGCCGATATGATCGCCTACAATCTCACGACCATGAGCGACGGAAAAGCGCTTTCTTCGGGTGGAATGCTGCACATCGAAGCACGCGCCGGCGGACAGGAAGTGAAAATTAATCCGGATCGCCCGCTGTACATCGAAATCCCGACAGACAATTACAACCCGGATATGATGGCCTGGAAAGGCGAGCAAAACGGTGAAACACTCAACTGGACAGCGCCGCAGCCATTGAAAAAATTTCTCGTGATGGTCGACCTCGATCAGCTCGATTTCCTGCCCGAAGGTTTTGCGGATAAAGTCACAACTTGTCTGCCTTATCACGGTCACCAAACGAATTCCAAAAAACTAACCGATAGTTTGTACTATGCGTTGGGCAGCTCGCAATCGTTAAACACTTCGCCGCCGATGGAAAGTGAAGCCTCCAAAGCAGTATTCCGTTCGGCAACTGATCAGCCGGAACAGGCTTCTCCAATAATACCAGGCGATACAACTGTCAATATTCCAGGCCTTAAAGGAGGAAAAAGCGTCTTCAGAGGCGGTATCGGTGAGCTGCTCGATCCAGCGGGCAACAAACTCGGCGGCGTACAGGTATTCCTTAGCGGACCTAATCCTGTTACCTCCAATGGTGAAGGCCGGTTCATGGTAGATGAGCTCTCGCTTTCCAAGGAAGAGCTTACGTTTGTTCGACCGGGCTTCGATACATTACGCATCAGTAACCTGAAGTTCAAACCAAAAAAAGTAACGACCATCACACTCCATTTCAAACCATCGAAGATTGAAAAGCGCTGCTTCATCGATCCGGCCGGCATTCGCACGATCCGCACCGAAAAATTCCAGCAAACATTTATTGCTACGAAGGAATTCGAAGAGCGTCTGCGCTACATGCACAAGCTTGAAAGAGGCCAGGAAGTGTTCAACCTGTATGTCAATAATCTGTCGAAAGATCTGAGTGCCGTCGATGCCATGGCCGCTCAATTGCTCGACGGTTCCGAAAAAGCGACGTTCGAAGCTTTCAGTAAGCAAGGGCTCACCAATGTAAAAGAAGCGCCGCTTTACGACGATCAGCTTTCGGCCTATTACAACGAAAAACGAACGGTATTTGCCAGGGAAACGGCAGAAGTGAAACGAGCCTACGATCAGAAAAACCTCGCCGAGCTGAACAAGCTGCAACAGGATTGGAATGCAACATTTGCAAGTTATTCTGTTGACGGAGCCGTTGTTCCGGCCAGCACTTCAGGCAGATCAAAAACACCGGGGCGTATCAATCGACTTCCGCGAGCCAGCGTTGCCAACACTCAAACGTATGCAACACCATGGTTTTCGACGGGCTGGATGAACATCGATTGTTACCTGCATTTGCTGAACGAAGGCGACCCAAAAGAGGTGAACATCCAGGCAAATTCCGCAACCGGAAAAGTCTATCAATGTATCGATCTGTTGCAAACCATCGTTCCGATCACACTTGCCGGCGGTGCGGGAACAGCGAAATTCCCCGATCCTTCGCATCCGCAGAGTTATAAAATGACCAATACCTTTTGTGTGGGAATAGACCGCGACGGTGAGGCCATTCGTTATGCCGAGCTGCGCTATAAACCGTATACCACTGATGCCGTGAGTCTGACATGGGAAACACTGTCGAAAGAAGAGCTTTACCAGCGCCTGAAAACGCTTTCACCTGCTAACGATCCGCTGCTAAAAGCGATGAAACGCGAAGAAGAGGAGATTCAAAAACGGCNNGCCCTGTTGAACGAACGGGACCGCATCAAGCGCGAAATGGAGAAAATCCGCGAACAACAAGCCCGCGACGCCGCTGTCATGAATCAATTGCTGCAATTCGTAAGCCGTTGCGGAGCTTCGGGAACTCAATTACTTAATGCAGATCCAGTACCGCAAACGGGAGAAGAATCGGAGGAAATCGCATTTTAACTACTTGTTTTTCGGTCTCCGGTCGCCATTAGCTAATCTTTAACCGACCGGAGACTAAAGACCGGGGTGACTGAAGACCGTATTACTTAATCGTAAACGCAACAGACGTCACACGTTTGGTCGGCTTTCCGGAAATAATTTCTTCGCGAACGAGCGATTGAGCTGCCGGATCGGCAAACACGGCATCGAGTGAACGGATAATTCCCATCGGAACATGAACGTGTTGCATGGCCGTATTGAGCGCTTTGGCGGTGTGCTGCTGCAAGCCGTCCTGTAAAAGCTGAGAGAGAATCGTTCGATTGCGCACACGGTCGGCATTGGTTTGAAAGCGCACATCTTCCGGCAGATCGTTCTTTCCGAGGAAGCTGCACAGCTTGCGAAAATGCAGATCGCTTCCGATCGCAAAGGTGACGAGCTGATTATCGGCGGTCTGAAACAGCTCGCCATACGGAGCGATATTCGGATGTAAACTGCCGATCCGCTGCGGAACATGACCTTCCATCAGGTAATTCGACGCCTGGTTGACGAGTGAGCTCACAGCCGCATCATACAACGAAACGCTGACCGTTGAACCGCGCTGTATGCGTTCGCGTTCCAGTAAAGCAACGAGCAATCCTTCCTTGAGCTGATGAGCCGCCAGAACGTCGATCAGCGCTACCGGCATTTTCACCGGTCCCGACTCGGAAGTTCCGTTCATCGACATAAAGCCTGTTTCGGCCTGCAAAATGAGATCATAAGCTACGCGGTCACTTTCGTCGCCAAATCCCGTGATCCGCCCGATGATGCATTTCGGGTTGAGCTGGTGTACTTCTGCTGCCGTTAATCCAAACTTGGCGTCGTCGCCTTTTTTGAAATTCATCAGCAGGATATCGGCTTCTCTGATCAGCTCACGAAGCATTTCCAGATCTGCCGGATCGGAAAGATTCAGCGCCCGATACTGCTTGTTGTAATTCACCGACGAGAAATAAGCCGAAACCGGATCTTTTCCATCTTCGGAGGGCAATTTCCACGAACGCGTGACATCGGGCAGCGACGGATGTTCGATTTTAACGACTTCGGCTCCGAGCTCGGCAAAGAACATTCCTACCGACGGTCCGGCCAGTACAGTTGCGAGCTCTACGACTTTCAATGAGGCAATCATGAATCAAAGGTAGTTAGAAGTTGGAAGTTTTGAAGTTGATGAGTTGGAGAGTTGGAGAGTTGGAGAGTTGGAGAGTTGGAGAGTTGGAGAGTTAATAAGTTATCGAGTTGCAAATGGTAGAATGAATTCAATCAACTCAAAAACTCTTCAACTCATAAACTCGTTAACTATGAAAAAACTACCGTTCCCTAAACCGAAGCCACTGTTGGGGGTTTTACCCCCTGTTCGCTCCGAACTTTTCTGCAATTCCAGCGTTATCTAATAAAACAAACCATCCAAATCGGAATAACACAAACAACCATGGACAACACCGCAACCAAAATCGAGATGTATAAAGCAGTTGAAGAAGTCTGCGCTACTCATCACCTTTATTGGAATACTATCGAAGGATTCGGAAGTGCTTTTTCGAGGTTTGCGACCAAAGTTGCCAAACTGGACCTGCTGATCAGCGAAAAGCTTTCTGCTCCGTCCATTGCGGCCAATGCCGCCCACGTTTCCGAGCTGTGTAAGGTGCTGGTCCGCGAGATCGATCTGCTGCTTCAGCACACCATCGATCGACTGGCTTCCGTCCCTGCTCACCCTGCTTTCTATCATTCGTACCACATGGCGCGGAAACAGGAAGCTCACTAAAATCGATTCAAGACTTAGGTTTAGTTGTATATATCGTAGAGGAAAACCCCTTTCGTTTCGCACGGAGGGGTTTTTAGTTTCCGCCCGTAAGCGCTTGTCAATTATCAATTGATGCGTATATTCGTACTACTCCGAAACACCCGCGTATATGGTGAAAGATCCTGAATTGCTGAAGCAGCTCCTCAAAGAAGGAAACATCCTCCCGATGGAGGAAATGCTCGAAATTTCCAAGAAAAAAGGAAAACTGCTGATCGGTATTCCGAAGGAAACCAGCTTTCAGGAACGCCGCGTGGCCCTCGTACCGGAGGCCGTTTCGCTGCTTACCGCCAACGGACATCACGTTCACGTGGAAATGGGCGCCGGTGTTTCCAGCAATTTTTCCGACAACGAATACAGCGAAGCCGGGGCAAATATCGTTCCGGACGCAAAGTCCGTTTTTCAGTGCGATCTTATCCTGAAAGTCGCCCCACCGTCGGAAGAAGAAGTGGATTATATGTCGGGCAACCAGACGCTGATCTCGGCATTGCAGTTGAGCGTACAGCCGAAAATCATCCTGCAAAAGCTCATTCAGAAGAAAATTACGGCCATCGCTTGGGATTACATCCGCGACGAAGACGGTGTTTTCCCGGTAGTGAGAACAATGGGCGAAATCGCAGGCACGACTTCCATCCTGATCGCAGGCGAATTACTGTCGTCGTTCAATTCCGGGAAAGGCATTATGCTGGGCGGAATCGCGGGTGTTCAGCCAACCGAAGTAGTGGTGCTAGGCGCCGGAACCGTGGGTGAATTCGCCACGCGTGCAGCCATGGGACTCGGTGCTTCGGTGAAAGTATTCGATAACAGCTTGTCACGTCTGCGCCGTTTGCAGAATGATCTGGGCTCGCGTATTTATACATCCATCCTGCAGCCGAAAGTGCTCGCGAAATCTGTTATGCGCGCCGACGTTGTGATCGGAGCGATCCGTTCTCCTTTGGGACGCACACCTTGCGTGGTTTCCGAAGACATGGTCCAGAATATGAAAGAAGGCGCCGTAGTGGTGGATGTGAGCATCGATCAGGGCGGCTGCTTTGAGACTTCACGCGTGACCAATCACAACAAGCCGACTTTCGTCAAGCACGGCGTAACGCATTACTGTGTTCCGAATATCGCTTCACGCGTACCACGAACGGCTTCTTTTGCGTTGTCGAACATCTTCTCGCCCATTTTGCTTTCCATGGGAGAATCGGGTGGTTGCCAGGAGCTCATCCGCAACGATTTCGGATTCCGTGGCGGCGTTTACATTTACCGCGGTATCCTCACCAGCGAAGTGCTCGGAAAAGTATTCGATCTGAAATACAAAGACCTGGATTTATTGATTCTCGGTCTCAAAGGGTAATTCTTCAATTGACATTGGACAGTGGACAATTAATTGTCAATTGCAACATTGTCAATTGTCAATTGTTAGCGTCCGTTCTTATTACTGTTATCTCCGCCGCGATAGCTTTTCTTCTTTCTGATCCACGGATAGCGACGTTTGTCGTTGGACTTGTTTTTCTTCATGCCCGGTTCGATCTTGTAAACGATTCCGGCAGAATGCTGCAGGTAGTTCGCATCGGTTCGGTAGAAATCGGATTTTATGCCGAATTTTGCGCTGGTTTGTAGCTGAATTCCCCAATTTTTATAAACCCAGAAGTTGGCGCCGATCGCACTGTTAAGTGTCGGAACGAACGTTGTTGGGTACGCGCTTCGGATCGTTCCGCCGAATCCAAGGGAAACATACGGATCGAACCAGTTGACGCTCATCAGGTTGTAAAAGCTGTATTTGCCGTTCAGATCAAGGGAAATGAAGGTTCCGCCCAGACCAGTCGAACCGTTGACAAGGTTTGCACCATTGTAGCGGTTGTAAGCTCCGGTAAACTCCACGCTGAATCCTTTGTTGAGGTAACGGTCGACATTCAAACGCGTTGGATACGGCCGGATATGCCAGGATTGCGGTGCGTCGAAAGGCTGACAGAACGGGCGTCCGTCATCATCTACAGCGTTCCATCCTAGACCGAACATCCAGGTGTACGGCTTTGGTTTTGGCATCCAGTCGTGCGGCTGGGCAAATGCGGAACCGCAGAGAATTAACAACACAATAAATAGGGCAGGTGGCAACAGTTTTGGCTTGATCGTCACGGGAATGTAGTTTTTGAGGGTTTAAAAATAGCCCAAATAACAAATTCCGTTCCGTCTTTAACAGCTTTTAATAATTGAAGCGAAGAATGTTCGGCTTTTTCTCCTGCCCTTCGTTGGAAATGAGCAGATCGCCATTCGGCAGAAAGCAGATGCCTTCGGATTTATTGAACAGCTCGGCATCGAGCACTTCGATCTGATCGAGCTTGCCTTGCTGATCCAATACAAAAAGCATGTGATCGACAGCTGAAAGCATGTACAGTTTGCCATTTAATGGATGCAGACAAATCGCAGAAGGCTTGAAACGCACAAACGCTTCGCGCACTTCGCTGTTCTTTTTAACCTTCGTCGGAAGCTCGATGTCATGATGGCGCGCAAATTGCTTGATCTCGTTGACATCCATCGTATAAGCCGGTTCGGCATTCATTTTCTTTGTCTTGAGATCCACTGCATAGATCATGCGCTTGTTGCGTTGTTCCTTGCTGCTCGCATTCTTGCAGGCAACCAGCAGTCGGTGATTTTTTTGGTCGTAGCACAGGCCTTCATTGTTCGTAGACGGAATGCCGGTAATGATCGAATCGACTTTCATTTTTTCCGACGCGTAATTCTTCAGCTCGAACAACACACCGTCGCTTCGCAGGATGTACATATCGTTTCCGACTTTGGCAAGTCCTTCGTAGTCGCCATCCTTTCCGAAAGCAACTTCTAATGCGATCGTTTTTTCTTCGAGGTCGTAAATGAACAGAATGCCGTTTTCGTCCTGTACACAGCCGACCTCGGTTTCACTTACCATAGTGAGTCCGGAGATTTCCTTCAGCGTATCGGGCAGCGCCGTTTTTGAAGACGGATCGGAAAAATCGTAAGTCGTCGAAGGCTTTTCCGAAACGGTCGCAAAGCAGCTGAGAACGCCGGCCAGCAGCAAACAGATCGCGCCGGTCAGGGCAAAATGTCTTTTATGCCCGGCTGTTTTCCGGAAGAACAACATTATTACGCTTTTTTAAGGAAGCACGTTTTAAGCACCAGCTGTACTTTGTCGATCTTGCCTTCGATCTCCTCCTCATCGTCGGTCAGGCGGATGTTTTTCACCATTGTACCACGCTTTAGTACGGAAGATGTTCCACGTACTTTCAAATCCTTGATGAGCGTTACCGAGTCGCCTTCTTTTAGCAGGTTGCCGTTGCTGTCTTTTACTTCCATGAATGTGCTTTGGCGCTAAATATACGGTTTTAGTGGATGAGTTGGTGAATTGCCAATTGGAAGTTGGTGAGTTGGAAGTTGGTGCGGTTTATCAATATACGACACGTGCCGTATTGTCCCGTCCCCAGCTTCCGGGCAACTTTGTCAAAAAAACACGCACATGAAACGAATGGGATTTATCGCTGCACTACTGACCGGGACGATCAGCTTTGCGCAAAATATCAATTACAAGATCATCAAAGACAATCCGGCGGATGTATCGAACCTGTACATCAATTTCGACCTGCTGCAATTCGAGCTTCCACTGAACAATTTCTCGGGAACTTCTTTCAGCGTCGGAGCAAACGCCTATGCCTGCTACAAAAACAAGTTCGGGGCCGAAATCGGCTACCGTCGCGGGTGGCTGAACCTGTTCGGCGTTCCACGCACCAATTTCGAAGTCGGCGGTTTCTTCAATTTTACTTCTCGTGTCAAAACGCGCCAGCAGCGTGTGATTCTCGACGTCGATAAATACACCAGCGGCAATATGGAATACACGAATACAAAATTCATCAAATGTCCGGCGCAGAATATGCGTTTGTTGGGCGCACGGGCGGGTTTCCTGAGCAATAAAGAGTTTTACAAAGACGAGCGCGACGTGCTCACCGGAAACTATGCTTATCGCTGGTCGGGAATTTACGCCGGTATTCAGCTTACGTCACAAATGAATTACCGCATCAATACCGATTCTTACGGAGAAGCGGGCGCCGGTTTCATTCGCCGCTATTATGCCGATGTGACGATTCATCCATTCGCTTCTTTGACTGATACGGAAACGGAAACGAAATCCACGGCTTCCATCGGTCGTCTCGGTTTCCGGCTCGGATTGGTAGCTGTTCCGGCTGAGCGTCGTAAGATCCAGGCGCCGATCTACATTAAAATGGAATTGGGTATGCGCCCGCTCGACGGCTTCTTTATGATGGGCTCGTTCGGGATCAACATCAAGCGCAAATTGCCGAAGCTCGGTATNNAATTGGATAATTATCAATTATCAAGGAGTTATGAAGAAGATACATCTCTTTTTGTGGGCGCTACTTCCATTAACTGCAACGGCGCAGATGCAGAACCTCGGTCCGCTGATCAATACGAACTACGGTGAAATTTCTCCCTACATCACGCCCGACGGCAGCAAGCTGTTCTTCCTCCGGGAAGATCATCCACAGAATACCGAATTCGGTGAAACGCAGGATATCTGGTGGTGCAGCCTCGAAAACGATTCCGTGACCACGCAGGCCAAACACCTCGGTTTTCCGTTCAATACGCTGCATAAAAACGCCATCAATTACCAGTCGCCAGACGGACAAACGCGCGTCATCAAGGACATTTTCGACAAATACGGCAAGTATAAAAAATCCGGCTATTCGATCTGTACGCTCGGCGAAAAAGGCTGGTCGGATCCTATGGCGATGAACATCAAAGGCTACGACAACATGGTCCGCGGTCAATACGTCGGGATGTGCATGGCGCCTGGAGGAAATGTCATGATCCTTTCTTTTTCCGAAGTGAAAGGCAGCCCGGATT
Source organism: Flavobacteriales bacterium UBA5871 (assembly GCA_002432085.1). GTDB lineage: Bacteria > Bacteroidota > Bacteroidia > Flavobacteriales_D > Crocinitomicaceae > Fluviicola. The sequence continues at coordinate 868 of DJFN01000014.1, read as the reverse complement.
CGGAATTGTACGTTTCACGCCTCATTAAAGGAAACGACNNTTGCATCCGACAACAAAACGCTGTATTTCTCCGGCGTGCGTGAAGGCGGTTTCGGCAGCGCAGATATTTACCTCGTACGTCGCCTGGACGACAGCTGGACTTCCTGGTCGGCTCCTGAAAACCTGGGCAGCGAGATCAACACGCCAAACTGGGATGCGTTCTTCAAAGTATCGCCAACCGGGCAATACGCTTTCATGGTCAACGATAAGCTCGGCACTTCAGACATTTACCGCATTCCGCTGTTCAAGGCGGAAATCAAGCCCGATCCGGTGATCATCGTGGAAGGCGTGGTGAAAGATGCNNGTGCAACGCTCGAATATTTCAACCTAGACAACAATTCCAGCCAGGGAATCGGTCGTTCGTCGCAGGCTGACGGATCCTATAAAGTCGTTCTTCCTTATGGATCGAATTTCTCCGTAAACGCGCAATTACAGGGTTATTATGCCGAAGCGATCAACCTCGATCTGAAAGCAGTCGGCGAATTCGTTACCGTAAAAAAAGACATTCTGCTGCGGCCGATCAAGCTGGAAAGCGTCATCCGACTGAACAATATTTTCTTCGAAACGAATAAATGGGAATTACTCCCGACATCAAGAACGGAGCTCGATGCGCTGGTAGCGATCCTGAATCAGAATCCGACAATGAAGATCGAAATCCGCGGACATACGGATAATGTCGGCTCTGACGAAACCAATACGACGCTTTCCGATAACCGTGCAAAAGCCGTTGTAACGTACCTCATCGAAAAAGGAATTGCCGCCGACCGCCTGACGTCCAAAGGCTATGGTGAAACCGTTCCGGTGGGAGCCAACGATACGCCGGAAGGTC
>DJFN01000041.1 GCA_002432085.1 Flavobacteriales bacterium UBA5871 | reverse complement strand
GTTCCGTCACCGAAATCCCAGGTATAGGTTGCTCCTGTTCCGCTGCTGGAAAAGGTACCGCTGCCAACGAAATTAACATTTTGTCCCTGACAGATCCGAACGATACCTCCCGCACCAGGCGCAGGATTGGAGCTAACGAAATTCGAGGTGATTGTCTGACAAGGTGCAATACAGGTAATCGTAGCTGCCCATCCTGCAAAATTATCGAAGAGATCCGATGTAAAACGGAAAGTCAGACATCCCGAAGCATTGGAGCCTGTTGCCTGTGCAACTCCCGGACTTACTGTTCCGGTATAAACTCCCATGGAAGGAGCGGCAGTGGAATTTCCATCGTAAACGTAGAGGTATTCGAAATCCTCTTCGATGTCAAAAGACGTAAATGTTACACGAACTTTATTTCCCGCAATGGACGGACAGAACGTGATTACACGGTCCTGAAGACCGCCGTAATTGCCTCCGCTTCCGCCTGAATCATAGAAAGTCCCGCTACAGGTACTGTAGCTGTTCGTACCGGATGGCATATTATAGGTTTGTGCAGCGGCGTGCGTAGTTACAGCCAGAGCTGTAGCAAGTAGTAGCTTTTTCATGGTGGGGTGTTATTGTGGTTGAACAATCAACAAATAATCGGTTCCGTCGATACGGTAAACCAGCAGCTTATCGGAAAAGAAATTCCATCTGTAGGTCAACGGATTAAAAGTCGTTGGATCGAATCCAGCGGGGTCGTGTGATACTACAGCAGGATTCATTTTATTCATCAGTGGCAGTGATGAAATCAGCGGGTATTTGTTGTTGACCGAAGCCGGTTCGATCACGTAGGAAACACGGTTTTTAAGCAGATTTGTAAGAGCAGCTCTCAGCTCGGGCACGTTTTCAAGGTACGCAGCCGTGTAGATCTCTTCGATACGTGCCTGGTAAACGGCATCCGAATCGGTTGTGGAGCTGATTCCTGAAGAAGCTGATTCCTGCGCTGATAAGGCGGCCGGGACTAATAGCACCAAGGTTAGTAAGAGTAGTGACAATCTCATGAGTAGTATTTTAAGGGGTGTTTTGCATTCCAAATATGGCGTGGTTTTTCACACAAAAAAAACACTNNAACACTGTAGAGCCTTCGGGTTGATTATTTGAACATTTTGAGATCAACTAACGAAACAGGTATTCGTTCGGTATTTTAAAATATTCAATGGAAGGATCATTTTAATCAATCGATAACGTATTATTGATGTTTTATTAAATGTTTTTTAGTTGTTGTTTTATTAACACAATAATATCATTGATGTTAAAATAATGTGTTATTATTCACTCAAACACTACTTGTTTAGTTTAAAAATCACAAAACACACTATACAAAAGGAGAATATCACAAATTAGCGCTGACAACTATTTACTTCCTGAAAAAGTAAAAGTCTGAGAAAGAATCCGTTAAACCTAAAAAAAACGCCTGATCCCATAAGATGACCAGGCGCCTTTTGTCAGACGATTATTCTTTGACAATCAGGTAGACAGCCGTTGCGGTCCGGATCATATACGTTCCTTTGGCAAGGTTGGTAAGGTCCAGCTCAAGCTTAGCCTCCTGTTTTGTGTTCATTTTAACCTGTGATGTCACGTCTTTTCCGAGCGCATCCAGCAAGCGGATACTTTCCAGCTCGGATGTATTTCCTTCCACAATCAGAAGACCGCTTGTCGGATTCGGATAAATCACCAGCCCGTCAGCCGAAAGATTTACAACGTCGACATCCAGGATTTTTTCCACGCCGTCGGTATCAACCTGTCGCAAACGGTAGTACGAAATGCCTTTGTAAGGCGACGGGTCTACTCTATCGTAGCGCAATTCTTCCTGCGAATCGCCTGCACCGGCTACAACGAAGATCTTTTCCCAGTTTTCACCATCAAGCGAGCGATCTACTTCGAAACGGTCATTGTCTTCTTCCGATTCGGTTATCCAGCTCAATTCCACGCGCGAATTTTCAATCGCTTTCGCGTCGAAGGAAACCAGTCCGACAGGCAATGATACACAGTTAACGGTGATACATTGCTGGGCGGTATACGAACAGCTGAAGTTATCCGTGATCGAATAATTGTAACAGTGCGTTCCCATCGTGGTCGGCAATGCGTTCGCTTGTGTCGGACTTACCTGGTAAAGATCGGGGTGCGCTACCCAGCCCTGCGACGAGATCGTCGGAGTAAAGCTATAGGCAGGCGGAGGCGCCACGTTGAAGTTGATATCCCAGTTGAAGATGTAGCCGTCGTCGGAAAACAGGTTATCGGTGATCTGGATCGTCCAGTTGCCATTCAGCGGACAACCGACCATGTTCGTAAACGCATTCACCGGCCGGTAATTTCCTGCAACGATCGAGTTTCCGGGCGGCGATCCTGCCGTTGATGTAGGACCTGCTGTCAGGAGCGTTGTTGCCGAAGGCGTGAAGCAATACGTTCGACCTGTTCCCGGTCCGGAAGTAAGGTCATCGATCGGAGCACCGAGGTACGTACCCGCACCACCCGGATACGCTTTCAGCGTCATACCGGCACCGCTAGGGCAGATCAGACGAATGCTAAGGTCGCCGAGGTATGAGTGCTCAATCGTGAGACACACGTTCTGGATATCGGTCGCCGCAGTCACCGTAGCGCCCGCAGCATAACAGTTCACGGGAATCGAAGTGGTATACACCCCGCTACTGTTATCCGGCAGAAAGGTCGTTCCACTGATCGGCGGCGTACAGTTATATGTCGCGCTGTTCATTGTCACCGTCGCATTGAGCGCCGAAAACTGGTTCGTGCACAAGGTCGACGGCGTTGCTGTTGTACCGATCGTTGGTGTGGTCGAGATCTGAACGACGCGGTTCAGGAAGTTGTTGTTAATACAGCCGTTCGGGTCGGTGATCCGGAGATTGGCTACGTAAACGCCACCTGCGGGATAGGCATAATTGACATTCGTTCCGGAAGCCGTAGCTCCGTTTCCGAAACTCCATAAATAAGTCGCACCGGTCCCGCTTGATGAAAAGGTCCCGCTTCCCACAAAATTGATGCTCTGGTTCTGACAGGCGCGAATAATGCCACTTCCGTTCGGAGCCGGGTTGGAGCTTACAAAATTGGCCGTTATGGTCTGACAGAGTGGCAAACAGCTGATCGTTGCTGCCCAGCCCGTCATGTTGGTCGCGAAATCCGATTGAAATCTGAATGTTAAGGCACCGCTTGAGTTGCTTTGGGAAGCTGTAACGACCCCTGGACTCAAGGTTCCGGAGTAAATCCCGATCAACGGAGCAGCTGTCGAAGTACCGTCATAGATGTACAGAAAGTCGAAGTTACTTTCCAGCTGGAATGATGTAAACGTCAGTCGGACGCGGTTACCGGCCGTTGGGTTTATCGTGTAATTGGCATTCCATGAATCACCGTAATTCGATCCCGCTCCACCGTTATCGTAAAATGTCCCGCTACAGGTAGTAACACTGCTGTTTGTAGCGGGCATCGTGTAAGTCTGTGCCGTCAATGTACCTGTCAATAAAAGGCACCCGAGTAAAGTTCTTGTTTTCATACCATCGTCTGTTGCAATTCATTCTTCTAAGGGTTATTGAGGTTGAACGATGAGTAGGAAGTCCGTACCGTCTATGCGGTACACTTGTATGACAGTGTTGAAAAAGTTCCAGCCGTAGATCAGCGGATTAAAGGTGGCAACATCAAAGGTCGCCGGATCATGTGGCTGAATGGAAGTGTTAATTTTGTCCATCAGCGGAAAAGTGGAGATCAGCGGAAATTTTTCATCCGAAGTAAAAGGCTCTTCCAGGTAGGAAACTCTGTTGATCATCAGGTCAAGCAGCTCACCATGTAAAATGGGGCGGGAAAGAAGGAACGTATCACCGTAAACTTCGGTGATATAGACGTTAGCCGTTGCAGTGTCCATGTAAGGCTGGGCGAATAGTGGTTTTGCAGCCAGCAACATCAAAAAGAATAGCAGCGTTTTCATAAGAAATACTTTGAGGGGTTCTTACTCAAAGGTCCGGTGCTTCTCAGTCAAAAAATAATTATTTCACCAAAATAGTGTTAAATCGATCTAAAAAATAACATAATGAATTGTGATACAATGATCTGTAAAAGCTTCCGGATAATCAGCCCGGTTAAGCTGTTAATCAGACCTGGATACCGGAAATAAAAACGCCCGATCAGCCCGTATGAGCGGATCAGGCGTTTCCCGTCGCTAAACTATTATTGTTTCACTACCAGATAAGCAGCCGTTGAAGTCTGAATTGTGTAAGTTCCCTTCGCCAGACCTGTGATGTCCAGCTCCAGTTTTGCATCATACGTTGTCTTTACAGGAATCTGTGCCTTAACGTCTCTTCCCTGTGCATCCAGCAAACGGAAGCTTTCGAGCTCGGCCGCATTGCCTTCCAGGATGAGGAAATCGTTCGCCGGGTTCGGATAGATCACGAGGCCGTCAGCAGAAAGATTCACCACATCGATATCCGAAACGCGCTCCGTACCGTCTGTATCGATCTGACGCAAACGGTAGTAGGAAATGCCTTTATAAGGAGACGGATCGACTGTGCTATAATGCAATTCTTCCTGTGAATCGCCGGCACCGGACATTACGTAGATTTTTTCCCAGTTCTCTCCGTCGATGGAGCGATCCACTTCGAAGCGGTCGTTATCTTCTTCCGACTCCGTTACCCAGCTCAATTCCACGCGGGAATTCTCAACCGCCACAGCATCGAAGGAAACGAGTCCTACCGGCAGCGACATACAGTTCACG
>DJFN01000109.1:1016-10917 GCA_002432085.1 Flavobacteriales bacterium UBA5871 | reverse complement strand
AACGGCATCTGGGGCGGCTATACAGGCGAAGGCGCGAAAACCGTGATCGCTTCCAAAGCTTATGCAAAAATTTCCATGCGCCTGGTGCCGAATCAGCAGCCGGATGAAATTACACGATTGTTCAGCGAGCATTTCAAAGCGATTGCACCGAAAGGCGTGAAAGTGGAAGTCAATCCGCATCACGGAGGCGAGCCGGTTGTAACGCCGATCGATTCCATCGGCTACCAGTCGGCCAGCAAAGCTTATGAGCATACTTTCGGGAAAAAACCGATTCCGGTGCGCAGCGGTGGAAGTATTCCGATCATCGCGCTGTTTGAAAAAGAGCTCGGTCTGAAAACGGTGATGATGGGCTTCGGGCTCGATTCCNNTTACAAAGGAATTGAAACCATTCCCTACTTCTACCATTATTTCCATGAATTGATGCAAGGTAAGTAGTATGGTTTTCCACAGATTCAAACAAGCGCTTTCCATGGCCGTATGGCTGATGGCGAGCTTATTCCTTTTCTCCGGCTGCGAGATCGAAGATCCGGATTTCAGCAACGTGCGCGATGTGCGTTTTATTAAAATGGATGGCCGCAAGCTCGAGCTGGAGTTTACGGTCGACTGCGAGAATCCGAATGCGTTCGGATTTAAGGTCAAGCCGTCGAAGCTCGATATTTCGATAGACGATGAGGTGCTGGGTGAAATTCACCTCGACAAAAAGATCAAGGTAAAGCGCAAATCGAATAACTCCTATACAGTTCCGGTAACGGTTGAATTAGCTGACGGAGCCATGTTCCGTTTGGTGAAATACGTTTCCCGTGAAAAAGTCGACGTAAAGCTGGAAGGAAAAGTCCGTGGAAGCGTTTACGGCATTACGAAATCGTTCGAGGTCAAAGAAACGAAAACCATCGATGGAAGCTTGTTTAAATTAGAAATGTAAAATGTAAAATTGAAAGTTGAGACTCTTTTACATTTCATTAGTTGCGTAGTTCTATAAAAAAGAAGAAAAACGCCGCTGCTCTTTCTCTTGAGATTCCTTTGGCGTATCCGATCGTGGAATAGTTGCTGTTCATTACCGTTCCGTCGTCTTTCACGTAACCGATCGTCGAATAATTGCTGTTCATGATCGTTCCGTCATTCTTGATATAGCCGATGGTGGAATAATTGCTGTTCGTCACCGAGCCATCGTCGCGGATATAGCCGATCGTGGAGTAATTGCCGTTCATGACCGTTCCGTCGTCCTTGATATAACCAACAGTGGAATAGTTACCGTTCTGAACGGTTCCGTCGTTTTGAATATAGCCGATGGTCGAATAATTGCCGTTTTGCACGGTTTGTGACCAGGAAAAGGAAGCGAACAGAAGCGTCGCGATAAGTAACAGGTTTTTCATAATGAAGGTTTAATGCGACAGGAAGATAACAATTTCCATGCCGCCTTCCAACCTTAATCCGCTTTGGTCACTTTTCGTACGATGGTCCGGTTGCCGGAAGCAATGCGCAGCAGGTACATTCCGCCCGCAAGCTGCTGTTGCGAGAAATCCAGGTCGATCGTGTGCTCGCCGCCCGAAAGATTGTGCGTCGTGGTGCGGATCACATTTCCGGTCATGTCCATGAGTGAAACCTCCAGGTTTTGTTCCAAGGGCAGGTAGAAATTCAGCTGAAAACCAGTCTGGAACGGGTTCGGATAAACATGCAGGTTGTCATCTGTGAGTGTCCATTCGTCGGTTCCGAGATAGCACGTACCCGGTAAGTTGGCGTCCATCCACGCGATGCGGTCCTGCAGCCAGGATTTCAGCGCCGCGATCTCTCCCTGGAAATCGTCGGGAATCGGCTCCGGATTCGGCCAGGTGTATTCACCCAGAAGCGGCCACTGAACGAAATGACGGACTTGTGCATTGGCAATGTCGGTAGCTACTGAGTCGATGGTGAAATACAGCTCAGGCAAGCTCAGGACCGTCTGACGCAATTCGTTCCAGCGGCATTTCAGCTCGCTCGTGTAAACCGGATCCTGTAACAGCTTGCCCCACCAGAACGGAACGCTGTAGGAGTCATTGCAAACATTGTTGAAGGCGTATGCCCAGCCGGTAGTCAACTCGCCTTCGCAGTAATTGGCGTTCCAGAACGCGAGGTTGTAATCCCACGCAGGGCCGGCATTCAATTTGCCGCCGTTGCTGGTTTTGTCCTTGTATAAGAAGGTGCTCAAACGGTAGCCATCGACGTTTTTGCTGACTTCGTTCAGGATGAAATAATCGATAAAGGAAGCCGGGTCGATAAAACGACGGTAACCATCCACCGGATCGGCGAAATTCGGTCCGTAAAGTGCCAGCTCGAACGAATCGACGTAATCCTGGATGTAATCGCGCTGCTGCGGCATGATGTTATCCGCTTTCGGCTCGACGTAAACGAAATTCACGTTCTGTCCATTGGAAGTCTGGTAGTCGGAATTCCAGTAAGTTCCCGGACCGTCGTGACGATCGACTTTAATGATATAACCGCCCGTTAGCTCATCGCCTTCGATATCGACCGGCTGCAGGTTGGCAATATCCACGCGGCCGTTATCGCGCTTGATTTTTTCCATCAGGACGTAAATCCCGTGGTAATCGCCGTTGAGCACAACTTCACACAACTGCGTGCGCGGAGCATAATGACCGGTTTTGTTGGCAATGTCGTAAGCGAGAATATTCCGCATGCAGGTTTTATCGTTGTATGGCGCATACAGAATCCAGTCGTGTTCTTCCGGCATGCCCATCAGGTCGAAATCAAGTTCCGTGTTGTTAATGTCACGCGTTTCAAAACCGTATGATTTCTGCGGAAAGCTTGCCGATGAAGAGCCGCGCAATTCGATGCCGATGTTGTTATTGTAAGCGTTAAACGGATCGCTCAGGTGGTTCATTGCGCCCGGGCCGTTGTAAATGATGCCCATGTGTGCGTCGATCTTCGGTTCGTTCGGAATGTCTTCGCCGTTCGTATTGATCACCACGATCGGCAGCTCGGATTCCACAAATGCGGTGCTTTGGGCCGGTTCGTTGCTGAACGTGATTGCCCAGCCCAGCAGCTCGCCTTCGTCGTTGTTAGCGTTGTCGTTGATGCGGAGTCGCCATTGGCCGTTCGGGTTTTGTCCGTTGTTGACATCCGCCAGCTCGCCTTCCGGGCGATACGTTCCCGTAAAAGGAGCCGAGCCCGATGTGATCAGCGTCGTAGCGTTCCACAAAAAGCAGGTGTTCTGCATATTATCGCCGCTGCCGCCTTCGTTGGAAACGAGTGTAACAATCGTTCCATCTGGAGCAACGAGCGAAAGCGTCAGATCTTCGACATACGTATGCGTTAGACTCAGACAAACCTGCTCAACACCAAAGGTGTTATTTATGGCCGTTGGCAAGCCGCTCACATTGATCGGAAAATTAAGGGTTTGCTGGTCTTCAATATCGCCGCCGGGACCGGGAAAGGTCTGTGCAAGAGAAACGAAGGAGCAAAAAGCTGCGGTGGAGAGGAGGAAATGTCGAAGCATGTAGTGTTTATTTTGAGTTAACAATGTAGTAATAAACACATAATACATGCTTTCATCGCCTGCGGACAAACGCGGGACAATAAGTGTTTAGAGTCTAATTAATTGATATGATGTTATTTGTGTTCGGAATGAATGATTAATCCTGAACAAAAAGCGTGGAAATCAGTGAATAATAATACTGAACAGATTATTTCAGTTTGACATCTTTTGCTTTAACGTGAACAATTTTTCCATCAACAGACCAGACAAACGTACCATTTTGACGTTTCTTAGCTTTAACCAGCTGCTTAAAAGAATCTTCCAATCCTGAAAGAATTTTGTCCCGCAGACTAATTTCCTGACATTTCATTTATCCGAGATTTTAATAAGTCAAATAATTCTATTGAGTGAACATGTATTTTCTGCCCCATTTTCTCAGCAATCAACACATATTCTTCTCTTGAATTATCAATGATCATATAGTTATGGCAAATATCCAAAAAAACACTCAATAATTGAAAGATTCCACGCTTATATCGCCGCCGTATGATAGGCTCGGGAATATTATGTCCACCCTCTTTTACACGTTGTTTAACACGGCTGATTGCCAATTCTTCAGAATTCAACCAAAAAAACAGGAGTGTGACTTCATACCCTAAGGTTTTAGCCTGCTCTATAGTTCTTTTATAAGTTGTGGTAGTTAAAGTTGTTTCAATAGCGAAATCGGTACCTTCTGCCAATAACTCTTTGATGCGCCCCAGCATGATTCGTCCTGCTTGTATTGCTACATTTTCCGGATGAAAAGGAGAGATGCCGCGTGCTATTTCGTCAGCATTTACAAATTCCTGGCAATTCAATGTTTTCGGCAGCACATTGAATGAAGCAGTCGTTTTTCCTGCACCGTTACAACCTGCTATGATATATAAATGTGGCATGATACCATCTAAGATATCTTTTATTACTAAGCCACAGGAATCAGCTCGCGGATTTTCTGCTCGATTTCGTCGCGTTTTGTCACGAATTTGGATACATCGGCTGTCTTCATGGCTCCTTTCAAACGGAATTCCTTGAAAGCGCGAACGTAGATCATTGCGATCCAACAGAGCACCGGGATGACGAAAAAGTAAGCCAGTCCGAACCAGTTGGAAGGAAACACATAATAATTCAGCAGGAGAATAAGCGGAATGTTATAGATTGTTCCGAACAGCTTTCCAAGCATCATTTTCACCGAGCCCCAAAATACCTTACGGCGAAAGGACTTCTCGGTAAATTTCTTCACGACCAGGTACGGAACCAGGCCGTGAATCATGCCAACGATCGCCAGCGGCCAGAGGAACAACAATATCAGCAGCTCTTTCGAACGGTCGATGAGCTCGGGACGTTTTTTCGCCAGTACGAAACGGTCTTCGAGCTTCATGCGTTTCAGCAGCCCGAAATAGCCTTCCAGGTCTTTTTTCAGGGCAACCAGCGCTGCGTTTTCGTCCGGTTCCTGTTCGTTCAGCCACATTGCCAGCTCGCGCGAGTAATTCCAGCGTTCTTCGAGTGTCAGATGTTTTTCGAAATTGGGGTGATTCATCCCTTTGCGCGTGATCTGCATCACATTTTCGTGGAATGGCGCCCATGCTTTGTTCTTCACATACGTGATCGCTTCCTGCATGCGCTGCTCGATCAGCTTCGTGAGCTCGTTGATCGTCTTGCTCGGTTGCTGCAGGTAAGCGTCTTTGTAATCGTTCAGACAGATCGGCTCGGAATTGGCGATCAGGTAATCGCTGCCGATGGTGTTGCGATCGGTGTAATTAACCCCCAATGCCGCGATCGAAATCCGTTTTTCCCAGTTCGTAGCTACCAATGCGTGAAAGCCCATGCGTACGCCACCTTTTTTCACCGGCTTCAGGCTGCGAATTGGAACGTCGTCGGTAAAACCTTCCCCGAAAATGAGAATATTGCGGCCTTTGGCGAGGCTTTCATTTACCTGGCGAAAGGTATCGGAATTGGCTGTTTTGGTGTCTTCGCCGTCGTGCTGACGGAAGATCGGAAGCATGTGTGACGCCCACAGAACAGGCTTGAGCCACCATTTGAAAACATCCGAGCGCGTCATGAAGTAAACAATGGCGTGATTTCCCTGTCCGATAACGAGCGGATCCATAAAGGAATTCGGATGATTACTGATGTAAATGGTGCTGTTATAGCGCTTTTTCGGCTTATTAACTATCCGGGATCTTCTGTAAAAAAGACTGAGCGAATAGTTCAGCGAGAAGTAAAGAAGCATGTACAGCGGACGCATTCGGATCTGTTTGTTGCCGACAAAATTAATGGTTATGTCCAAACAGCGAACGGATGCGTTTTTCCAGATGTTAACAGGGTGATGTTGTTTCACCACAAAAGAGCAAAGACAATTTCCTGCTGTGTTTTAAGGAGCAAAGGCATCCTGGTTAATTTTTAGCCCGAAATTCAATTTTCGTCCCGCCAATGGGCGAACAGAATGGATTCCAAACGAACATTCCCTTTGCTACCTTTTCGGGTAAGCACGTCCAAAAAAAAACTCTGTTCTTTTGTGGTAAAGCCTGTCGGTGTTAAATTACATCGTCCCCGGCTGCAGCTCATCATCCAGCTGCTGTTGATGCTCTTTTTCCTGCTCCTTGAATTCCTTTTCCATATTCCGGCGACGGCCCAGCACGAAACCAAGATGAAGCTCATGAGCGCCCGCACCGAAGGAACGCAATCCGGACACACCGAATTCGAAGGCATAGGCCAGTCGGAAATGTTTCATCAGATTGATCCCGACACCGGCACACATGGTCGATTGACTTCTGTAGGAAAGGCTCAGCCAGCCGATGCGCTGGTAATGGAAACGTAATCCGGCGTCGTAGCTCAACGGTGAAGCAGTCGTGTTTTTCAGGATCACCAGTGGCTCGAGTGCGTAAGTTTTCGAAAGATCGAACCGGTAGCTGGCCAGGGCATACAAGTGGCGNNCCAGGAACTGACTTCCGCTCAAGCTGAACAGGAAACGATCGTTGTAAATCACGAGCCCGCTTTGAATGTCGATAAAATTCTGGTTGTTGGCCGTTGCGAGGTAATTCTGGTAAGCCGCGTCATTGGCTTCGATCAGGGAGACACGGTCCTGGTTGATAGCGAAGTTGCTCCAGCCCAGTCCGATTCCGACACCAGCGTTTAGTTTCTGAGTCAGCGGCAGGTGAATCGCGTAGCTTCCCATTACCGAGGTTTTATTGAACGGCCCGATGATATCCGAAACGAATTTTCCGCCCATAATGTGTTTACGTCCGATCGTGCGCTGCGGCGAATCGTAGAACGAGCGACCTTCCCGGTTGAATTCGTCGAGTACGTTGCCTTTCGATTTTTTGAACCGGATCTGCGATTGCACGTTGGCGTAATACGTCTGCGGTTTTCCTTCCACAGCCAGCCATTGAGTGCGCATTCCGATGTTCATTTCCGTGAGGTTCGTCAGTCCGGCAGCGGAAGGATTGAACACGTACGGGTTGAACAGCGTTTGCGAAAATTGAATATCCTGTTGGGCCAGAGCAGCTCCGGAAATGAACAGGGCAAAAAAGAGAAGATTGCGTGTTTTCATAGCTGACAGGATTAACGGATGATACTGATGGAACCGGTGAGAACTTCGTCGCTGCCGTCGTTGAGCGCGATGCGGTAAAAATAGGTGCCGGCCGGAACGGGTTCTTCCTCGAAATTGCCGTCCCACGGCGTCTGGTAGCCGACAGATTCGTAAACGATACTTCCCCAGCGGTTGTAGATCTGTACTTCGCATTGTGGATACAGCAGCGTAAAATTCGGCAGCTCGAACACGTCGTTGTCACCATCGGAATTCGGGGTAAACAAGGTCGGAACGTGAATTTCATCACCGGCACATTGCGTAACGGTCAGCTCGAGCGTGTCGGTCGAAGAGCCGCAGCCCGGGTAGCTCATCGTGTAAATGATCACCAGATCACCGGCCGAAGCGCCTGTAAGAGTCGTGGTTTCATCGTATTTGTTGACGAATGTGCCGTCGCCCTCGATGATGCTCCAGAGCACTGACTGGCTTTCCTCGGGAATAGTTCCGGTCACGGCCCACGGCAGATCGTTCAGACAAAGACTGGTGTCCGGCTGATCAATCTCTGCATAAGGCAGCATGTAAACGTCCATCGTGTCGCTCGAAGCCGGGCAGGTTCCGTTGGTCACTGTCCAGACAAGCTCGCTGGAGCCCAAAGGAAGATTGTTCACCGTTGTAACGGCCGCTTCCGGATCGTCGAATGTAACGCCCGGCGGACCACTCCAGCTGCCGTTTCCGATGGTCGCTGGCAAAGTCTGAATTACCGTTCCGTTCGGATTGCAGGCGATCAGCGAAGCAGGAACATTAGCCGAAGAAGGCAATTGGTAAACGATCACGACCATCGTATCGCGCACGGCACCGCAGTCGGGTGTGCTGACCGACCATTCGAGCAGGTTCGTTCCGATGGAAAGATTGCTCACGGTGGTCGATGTTCCGCTCGGATTCAGGAAAGTGGCCGTTCCGCCGATAGCTGTCCATTGGCCCGTTCCGACTGAAGGTACTTCAGCTGAAACGATCGTCGAATACTCATTGCAAAGCTCGATCGTGTCGTTTGTAACGCGTGCCGTATCAGGATAATTGAGCACTTCTACGGTAAACGAGCAGGTCGCCGTGTTGCCGGATGAATCGGTCACCATATACGTTTGTGTCGTAACGCCAACAGGAAAGAGATCGCCTGATGTCAGTCCGGAAGCGTCGCTTTGAGTGATCGTAAACAGGTTGGCACAGTTGTCCGAACCGATTGGCGCAGCGTAATTCACGATCGGGTCGCAGGTCGAAACGTTGGCCGGACAATCGATTTCAGGATCGACACTTTCAGAAATAACCAGGTTGAACGTACAGGAAGTCGCGTTGTTTCCGGCATCGGTAACGGTGNNTCACTGAAGTTCCCGGATGATGCACGGAACCTGGCGCCGGATTTTGCGCCACAATCAAAGGCGAGCAATTGTCGTTCGCGACGGCCATTCCGGTGTAATCGGTCAATAAATAATCGCAGCTCGTTCCGTTGTTTATCGCCTGATCGCCTGGACAAGTGATCGTTGGCGGCGTCGGATCGATGGGCACAACCTGCGTGATGCAGGTCGACTCGTTGCCGTAAATATCGGTAATGGTAATCGTTACATCGGAAACGCCCGAAGCAGCCGTTCCAGCTATTGGATTTTGCTGAAAGCTGAGCGAATTGGCAGGCGAGCAGGCATCGGTAGCGTCGTAGCTGCTGCTCAGGTCCGGAATGGTGTAATTACACGGATTCGTGATCGCGACAGTCGTATCCGAAAGACAGCTCACCACAGGATTTATCGTATCGACCGGAATTAGTTCCAGCTCACACGAGCCGGCATTGCCATCGGCATCCGTGACGTAAATAGTTGCGGTCGTCGTATCGGTGAATGAAACCGAAACAGCCGGTGTTTGACTGTAACTTAATTGTGCAGCCGCCGAACAGTTATCCGAAGCCATTGCCTGTGAAGTGATATTCGGCATGTGCGCGATACACAAAGCATTCATCGGCACTTCGATGCTTGCCGGACAGTTAACCGTCGGAGCTTCGTCTTCCATCACGTTCACTTCAAACGGACAGGAAGCGCTGTTGCCGTTTTGGTCCTGAACAAACAAGGTAATGATATGCTCGCCGCGCGGCAAAGTTCCGCCTACGATCGGCAATTGGGAAAATGTAAGATCGCCGTTTGGTGTGCAGTTATCCGAAGCAACGATCAGGCCGCTCAGATCGGCAACAGCATAATCGCAGCCGTTGTTAACAATCAGCGTATCGGGATTCGGACAGGTAATGGTCGGTGAAATGGTATCGTTGACAACAAACAAAACCGTACACATTTTCTCATTTCCCGCTTCGTCGATTACCGTAATCACCGCGAGGCTGTCTTCCGTAATGATGCTGCCCGCTGCCGGAACCTGTTCGAGCAAAAGGTTCGCTACAGAAGTACAATTGTCGGTGCGAATAACCGTCGGAAGAACATCCGGCACCGTGGCCTGGCAATCTTCATCAGGATAAATGCTCACAGGTCCGTGACAGGTAGCAACCGGCGAAATCGTATCGACAAAATGCAACGTAAATGAGCACACATCGCTTCCGGCCGGCGTACTTCCGCTAATCGTCAGCGTAACTGTTGTCGTATCGGTAACGATCGTTCCGGCAACCGGCGACTGATCGATAACATAGCTCGCGTCACAGTTTTCCGTCACCGTTGCCAGTGAAGTGTAATCCGCGAGCACGGCGTTGCAGGAAGAAGTTGCGTAAATCGCCTGGTTGGCCGGACAAACGATTTCCGGCAGGATCGTGTCGGCCACTGAAATATCGAAGGAACATTGGATCTGGTTGTTGCTTTCGTCCTCGACCGTAATCGTTACGGCTT
>DJFN01000109.1:0-1000 GCA_002432085.1 Flavobacteriales bacterium UBA5871 | reverse complement strand
TGGTCAGCGATCCGCTTGCCGTACAATTATCGGAAGCCGTTACCAGCGGCACAAAATTCCCGATAACCGCCTCGCAGGAAGCATTCAGATGTAAAGTCGTATCATTCGGACAAACAACCGAAGGTGGCGTTACGTCGTTGGTGTTGAACTGAAAAAAGCAGGAAGCGTTGTTGCTACCGGCGTCTGTAGCGGAAAAAGTGATAACCGTTGAAAGCCCGCCGGCGTTGGTAATAACCGTTCCTGCAGCCGGAGACTGCATGATCGTGATCGCTGAAGAATCCGTGCAATCGTCCGAAAGCTGCACCAATTGGCTGAAATCCGGCACAATGGCTTCGCAGGAAGCATCGACGGTAAAATTGTAATCGCTCGGACAAGTCGCAACAGGTGGATTGACATCATTGAAGGTAGTTGCAAGAATCTGAACGTTATCGATCGCAGCCGGTGCGTTGTTGGTTCCGGCGTCATCATACGTAAATCGGAAACCGATCAAAAAAGTCGTGTTGTCAAGCAAAGCCGGAAGCGCTTGTGAAACCGGCGCCCAGAACGACATACCTTGTAAAGCTGCTCCGTTTGTTTGCCAGTTGGCGCCGTTGTCCGTACTGTAAACGACTTCGAGGAAATCCGTTCCGGCCGAACCTTCGATCTTCGTTTCGAATGCGAGCTGCAATCCGGCAGCGCATGTGGCGTTGATGCCCGTGTAAATGATCGTCGACTGCGAGCCGGAAGCTGCATTTACATAACTGTAACGACTTTCTCCCGTTGGTCCGCATCCGGGAACNNCGGCCGTTTGCCAGTTGATCGCGCCTTCAAACGTATGATTGACAAACGCCGTTTGAGCGGTCAGAGTAAGCGGAAAAAAGAATAAAATGCAGACCAGGAGAGGGTGATACAGTTTCATAAGCTAGTTTAGAGCGCCATAAAAATAGCAGAAAAAAGAAAGGAGGCAAGTTATAACCCTCACACCCACACTCACACCCACACTGAAACATGAAGTGTCCGA
>DJFN01000261.1 GCA_002432085.1 Flavobacteriales bacterium UBA5871 | reverse complement strand
AACCTGTACGGGCTCGGATTTTTTCACTTTCGGATGGCTCATTGCGGCCTGTACAAGCAGATCGCTCACCAGCTGCGTGTTGCAGTTGTAAGGAACCGTCAGGTCGATGCGGAAACGGGAAAGCGTCGATCCGTGGCTCCAGTTTTCGATGTATTCCTGCGTGAGCTTGGCGTTCGGAACGATGAGGACGTTCCCGTCACGGGTTTCGATCTGAGTCGTTCGCACGTTGATCTTCAGGATCTTCGCTACAATGGCTTCGGACGATTTTCCGTCGTAGAATTCGATCACGTCGCCCACGCGAATGCTGCCCTCGAACAGCAAAACGAAACCGGAGAACATATCTTTGAAGACGTCCTGCAAACCGAGTCCGAGACCAACGAGCAAGGCTGCGGAACCACCGAGGAAGATCGACGGCTTGACCTCGAGCGCGCTGAGGATCATGATGAAGGCGACCGTGTAAACGATGTATTTCGTGACCTGCAGATAGACGTATTCCGTTCCGCGGTTGTAGTTTTCGTCCTTACGGAAACGGCGATGCAGGTAGAGCTGTGCGACGTTGATCGTTACTTTGGCGCCGAACAGGATGAAAATGATGGACAAAATGTGTCCGAAGCTGACCTTGATCTTGTAATCCCAGAAATTGTAGTCGAGGAAGTCCCCGAACGTCACATCCGGATTGTTCAGTTGCAGACTGACAAGCGATAGCCAGGCTGCAAGGGCATATACGCTTTGTGTGAGCAATCGCAGCGAAGCCACGCGTCTTCCTTCTATGCGGATGTTGGCATTCAGCAGGTAGCGTTTCAGCAGCTTGTGAATGATTTTCCGGACGATGATGGCCGTGAGCACGATCACGAGGATCAGCACGATGTTCCAAAGGCTGATATCGTAAGGACCGAATTTAAACAGAGCATTACTCATAAGACGCGACCGAGTTTGATGGCGATTTTCCGGCGAACCTCATCCAGCACGATTTGCTCGGATTGCAGGTCCATGAGCTTTGCATCGTCCTCGGCTTCGACGATTTCGTATTGTTTCATCACACCAGCAATGAGCTTTTTGACGCGATGGAGCTTGAAACAGTAGATTGCACTAACGACCGCATCTTTGAGCTTGTCGATCTCGCGGTTAGTGTCCACATTGAATTTCGACAGCCAACCGGGGCTGAGATCGTATTGATCGGTTTCCATTTCGGTAGCCAGCTGCACGATTTCCGGATCCTGGTGTCGCAGCCAGTATGTCGGTTTGAAGAACGTTTTTTTCGCCAGTCCTTCGGTGATCATGCCATGAATGGTATTGAACAGCGGATAACTGAAAAACAGCTCGTCCTTTTCAAGCTCGTGACAGATCAGCTCGGCCACGCTCACTTCGATCGGATGTGGAACGCCGTGTTCGTCCAGCTGTTCGGTCTCGATAGCGAAATGACTGTATTTGATCAGAATGCGCAGCAAATCGTATTCTTCGAACGGAAATTCCGGTTCCGGTTTCGTTACTTGTTGAATCGGCTGTTCCGGCAGGGTATCGGTGAATGCTGGATTTTCAGCGATCTGCGGCTCCTGTAAATCTTTCGAAAGCTGGTTACGACGCAGCTTGTTCAATTCGCCAAGCACAACGGATTCTTCCAGCGAGAAGTACGTTGCGACTTCCTTCGCATATACGGAGCGCGTGATCTGGTCGGGAATCAACGAGATGGAATGCACCATTTCGCGAATCATACCGGCGAGCTTCAACGGATCGCTCCCACCTTCGCGCTGCAACATGGAAGCTTTGAAGCTGAGGAAATCCTGTGTATTGTCTTTGATGAACTGCTCGAACTCCGACGCGCTGACCTTTTTGGAATACGAATCGGGATCGTCGCCATCCGGAAACAGCACTACTTTCACGTTCATACCTTCTTCGAGGATGAGGTCGATTCCACGGAATGAAGCCCGGATTCCAGCCGCATCGCCATCGTAAAGGATCGTGATGTTGGACGTATAACGCTTGATCAGACGGATCTGCTGCTGCGTCAACGAGGTTCCCGACGAAGCCACGGAGTTGAACACACCGGCCTGGTGCATACTGATAACGTCCGTGTAGCCTTCGCAGAGAAAACAATTGTCGTATTTGATGATGTCGCCCTTGGCAAAGTAGAGTCCGTACAGGATCTCACTTTTGTTGTAGATGATGCTTTCGGGCGAGTTGAAGTATTTCGCTACTTTTTTATCAGTGAGCAGGGTTCGGCCACCAAATCCCAGCACGCGACCGGAAATGGAATGGATCGGGAACATTACACGGCCGCGGAAGAAGTCGAAGCTGCGATCTTCCCTGGTTTTGATCAGTCCGACTTTCTCGAGGTATTCTTTGTTGTAGCCTTTGGCCAGCGCTGTTTTCGTGAAATCATCACCGGCATTCAGGCAGTAACCCAGCTGGAATTTTTTGATGATATCCGCACGAAAGCCTCGTTCTTCGAAATACGCAAGACCGATGTTCTGTCCTTCGCTGTGTTCATGCATGCGCTGCATGAAGTGTTCTTTAGCGAATTCGTTGATGATGTAAAGGCTTTCACGCTCGGTTGTCGCGGCAATTTCTTCGGCCGACTGCGGCTCGTCTTCCGGAACCTGGATATTGTATTTTCCAGCCAGCCAGCGCAGCGCTTCCGGATAGGAAAAATGTTCCTTTTCCATGAGGAAGCTCACGACCGTTCCGCCTTTCCCGGAGGAAAAACACTTGAAGATCTGCTTCACCGGCGACACCATGAACGAAGGCGTTTTTTCGTCCACGAACGGACTGAGTCCTTTGAGGCTGGATCCCGAACGCTTCAAGTTCACAAACTCCCCGATCACCTCTTCGATGCGGGCCGTCTGCATGATTTCATCAACGATATGCGCGGGAATCCTCGACACTGCTTATTCCGGTTGTCCGTAATCTTTTTCTTCGGCGATCGTTCCGTCCGGGTTATAGGTTACCCAAATGCCGACCTGTTTATCGTCTTTCCAGTCGCCGTAATAGCGCATGCGACCATCCGGATATCGGGCATACGATCCGCCGTTTCTTTTCCCGTGGGAATATTCCGTCATGGACTGCTCCACACCGCTTTCTGAATAATAATACCAGATACCATCTCGTTGGTTGTTCTCGTCTTTCGGACCTTTGAACTTAATCGCTTTTCTGCCCGGATAATATTCGATATAAACCCCGTCCTTGAACTCGATGAGCGATTCAGGCTCCTTTTCCACAGGCGGCAGCTCGGGCTCGGAGCAGGAGATAACCAACAGAGCGGCTAAGGCTGAAAGGTACAGCAAAGGGTTTTTCATGATCGTCTGGATTTAAGATTCAAAAATACACAAAGTTCACCGTTCGTTTTTTGTCACGGAAAACGAATTACGAACAGGTAACGCATGGGAAGGAGCAAGCGTTAGTCTGGACTTCAGGATAGCAGGATTTCAAGACATCAAGACGTCAGGATATCAGGACATCAAGACTTCAGGATTTTGGAACTTCAGGTGTTAGGACTGAACATGACACAGATCCTCCGGAGTCGCTTCGTGTTGCATACCGGAGACTAATCCATGTGATTATTTTCTTAGATTTGTTGAAACTTTAAACTATCTGAATCATGTTAATTTGGGGTATTATTATCGGTATCGCAGTGTTTATGTACCGCCACTATGGTGAGCTTGCTTTCGAATACAATAAGTCACGCGGTGGCTTCGGCGCTCTCGGAGTGGGCATTTTTATCGTCGGTTATTTCGTGATCGCTTTCCTGATCGGAATTTTAATTGCCATCGCAAAACCGGAAATGCTGAGCGATGTCGGCACTATTTTCATCTTTGAATTCGGAGTAATCGGACTCGCAGCCGGTCTTGCAGCTATCGTGCGCGCTATCATGAAAAAGTCATGGGCAAAACAGCGCGCTTCAGCGGAGGTGTTGGATCAAGATCAGATTTCAGGACTTTAAGACGTCAGGATTTCAAGACTTCAAGACTTCAAGATGTCAGGAGATTAAGACGTCAGGAGTTTAAGACAGGAATTGTCGTCTTAAACCATTCGTCACAAATTTTTAAAAAATGATCGGACTTTTACTCATCTATTTTATCTGGAAGAATTTTTCGGAATTGGCTCATGAATTTAACCGTTCCAGAATCGGCTATTTCTTTCTGGGACTTGGAGTTTATTACGCTTCGCAGATCGTCATTGGTTTCCTGATCGGCATTATTCTGGTTCTGACAGGCAATGAATCCTTAGTTGAAAACCAATTCGTTATCAGCATTATTTCGGTCGTAATCGGATTTGGAGCCGTGACGCTTCTGCACAAGCTCTTGAGAAAGTCCTGGGAAAAGAAGCGCAATCTTGAAAAGGATACGCAGCTGTNNGCTGTTAGACGATTTGATTTCTTAAACAGAGATTCACGACTGGCGACTCACGACCGGAGACCGAAAAACTATTTCTCCCGGCTAACGGTGTATTCTACCAATCCGATCAACGATCTTTTAGACGGCGAATCCGGAATATCTGTGAGTAATGACAACGCTTCTTCTTTCAGGCGGAGCATGCGCTTTTGCGCATATTCGATTCCGCCGGCGGCGATAACGAGGTCTACGGCTCGCTGCACGTATTGCTTCTCTTCGTTGTGGTTCTTGACGATGTTCATCAGCTCTTTTCGGGTAGCTTTATCGGCGTGTTCTAAGGCGTAAATCAACGGCAGCGTAATCTTGCGCTCGCGAATGTCATTTCCGGTCGGCTTACCGATATTTCCCGGTGTTCCGTAATCGAAGATGTCGTCTTTGACCTGGAAAGCCAGTCCGACGAGCTCGCCGAAACGGTGCATGCGCTCAGCCATGTCTTCACGATCAACGGAAGCGGCTGCCGATTCACACACAGTTGCGATCAGTGACGCGGTTTTCTGGCGAATCACTTCGAAATACACTTCTTCGGTGATATCGAGCCGGCGCGCTTTTTCGATCTGAAGCAACTCGCCCTCGCTCATTTCACGCACGGCCTGCGCTACGATCTGCAGCGCCCGAACGTTGTTATTCTCAAATGAGTTCAGGATCACGCGCGACAGCATGTAATCGCCCACGAGAACGGCAATTTTGTTCTTCCACAAGGCATTCACGGAGAAAAAACCGCGACGCTCGTTGGCATCGTCGACAACGTCGTCGTGGACCAGCGTGGCCGTGTGAAGCAATTCCACCAGCGATGCCGATTGGTACGTGCGATCGTTGACTTCGCCGAGCATTTTGGCCGTGAGAAACAGGAACATCGGACGCATCTGCTTCCCTTTCCGGCGAATGATGTAATGGGTGATCTTGTCGAGCAACGGCACTTTGGATTTCATACTCTCGCGGAAGCGTACCTCGAACAGGCGCATTTCTTCATCAATGGGAGCGAGAATCTCTTTTACCGTCATAGTGACGTAAAGGTAACTCATAATTCAGAATGCAGAATGCATAATTCGGAATTGGATTCACTCCCCCATTTCAAAATGTTCGTGGGTAACTTTCGATTCGTCGGTTTTTAGGAGCTTCAGGCTGTTATTTTCCTGGCGGAAGTAGTTGATTTCTTCCCAGCTCCAGCTTTCCTGCTCGCGTATGTTCATGCCGCTGGCTTTGAACCAGACGATGAGCGTGTCGTCTTGTCTCGTTATGACAATCTCATCGAATGTGTCCTGAATGGTCGCTCCGTCGGGTGTCGTCGGACAGGCGTTGTCACTTAAATTTTCCAGCGCTTTCGGATCGTTCCGGAACCATTTTCTCAAAAAGCCTAAGTGTTGTTCCGAACATTGATAGCCGAGGTTCAGCGCCGATAAGATCTTGCATTTCAGGTTACTTCTGTCGTCTTTGTATTCGCCGTGCCAGTTGCATTCGTTGCCTATAAACGTTGCGACGTAGCCCAAAGCCGCGCGCTCCGCATCTGTGATCGTGGCGCAGAACTGCTCGTTGATGACCATTCTGTTGAAAGTGTCTTTGTATTCCTCGTCGTAAATGTCTTCGCGCCAGAGAAACTGAATGGTCTTATTCTTTACAACAGCTTTTTGAACCGTATCGCCAGCTNNGCTGGTTTCTCCAATGAGGCCACTTCAGGCATGGAATTGTTCGATGTACAGGAAAACAGCAGCAGCGTCAAAACGGCTAAGCAGATGATTTTCATAGGCTTGTTCTGATCGAATTTCCCACAATATACGAAAGCGATGATCCAGTCAACACAAAGCCAACGATTTATGACAGAATTTACAGAATCTGAAAAGAAATGATTGTCCTGATTCTGAATTATGAATTCTTCAGGACGCGTTGATCGATCAGCTTGTTCTTATTCGCCAGCTGTCCGCAA
>DJFN01000141.1:18337-22813 GCA_002432085.1 Flavobacteriales bacterium UBA5871 | reverse complement strand
CAGCTCGACATGTACTACGTAGACGATCCGCAGCCGGGAGCGATGGGCAAAACCGCTATCGATGCCATGCTGCGCGAGCTCGATCCGTATACGGTTTATTACCATGAATCGAACATGGAAGACTACAAGCTGATGACGACCGGTGAATACGGCGGCATCGGTGCGCTGATCCGCAAAATGGGCGAATACACCTATATTGCCGAGCCCTATGAAGGCAGTCCATCGATGAAAGCAGGTGCGAAGGCAGGCGATAAGATCCTCTCCATCGACAACATCGACATGCGTGCGAAAGACAGCGATGAGGTTTCTTCCGCGTTGAAAGGACCTAAAGGATCGACCATTCAGTTGAAAGTAGAGCGCGACGGACAACCAATGACGCTTTCCATTACCCGCGACGAGATCAAATTGCCGGACGTGCCGTATTCAGGCATGCTTACGGCCGAAACGGGCTATATCAAGCTCAACAGCTTTACCCAAACGGCTTCGGCAGATGTGCGCAAAGCTTACGACGAATTGAAACAGAAAGGCATGAAATCGCTGGTGCTCGACCTGCGTGGCAACGGCGGTGGCTTGCTCATCGAAGCGGTGCGTATCGTAAATATGTTCGTGAAAAAAGGGCAAACGGTTGTAACGACGAAAGGCCGCATCAAGGAAGAAAACCGCGATTACAAAACACCGGATGCACCGATCGATCTGGATATTCCGCTCGTGGTGCTCATCGACGACGGCTCGGCTTCGGCCAGTGAGATCGTTGCCGGAAGCCTTCAGGACCTGGACCGCGCGGTGATCGTTGGAACTACCTCTTTCGGGAAAGGACTCGTGCAGCGTACATTCGACCTGAAATACGGCTCCAAGATCAAGATCACCATTTCGAAATACTACATTCCTTCCGGACGTTGCGTTCAGCGACTCGATTATTACGATCGCCAGACCGGTGAAAAGCCGCATGAGCTGGCAGATTCCCTGCTGAAAACCTTCAAAACGGCCAATGGTCGGACAGTGATCGAAGGACGCGGGATCGAGCCGGACCTTTCCGTGGAACAGCTGAGCTATAGCCGACTGACGGCCATGCTGGTGCTCAACAACATCGTCTTCAATTACGCGACCGAATACGCGCGTCAGCACCCGAATATCGGAGCGGCGTCCGATTTTAAGATCAGCGACGAAGAATACGCGAAATTCAAGGAATACGTACTAAAGCAGGATTTCACCTATTCGACCGCATCTGAAGAACAGCTGGAGAAAATGAAAGAAACGGCCGAAGAAGAAGGTTTCTACGGTGATATGAAAGCCGAATACGATGCGTTGATGGCGAAAGTCACACCTTCGTAAGCACGCGACCTCGAGAAATTCAAGGAAGAGATCCGCGACATCCTGGCAAATGAGATCGTATCGCGCTATTATTACCAGACAGGCCGCGCTGAACAGGCCTTCCAGGAAGATCGCGATATCATCAAAGCACTCCAGGTGCTCGGCGACAGCAAGCAATACAATACTATTTTAGGCAGATAAGCGTTAATCGGGTAAACTACGACTCTTATGCTGGACCGGCTGACGGGCAAACCCGTTCATCTTTACCTTCATTTGTTCTGTTGCTCGCTGTTGGCTTCGGGACTTCCCGCCAGCAAAATTCCGCTCTCGTTGGCCACCATGCTCGGTGTGCTCAACCTCTTGCTTAAAGCCGATTTTCGTTCCTACTGGCAGCAGCTGAAAACCAATCGCCTGGCGTGGGGATTGTGGATTTACCTTATTATTTTGCTGATTTCGCTGTTCTGGACAAGCGATTGGGTGTATGCTTCACACGATTTGCGTGTCAAACTGCCGTTGTTCGCGATTCCGGTAGTGCTCATCTGCTATCCGATCGAAAAAAGAAGCCATTTGTTATGGCTGCTCGGTCTCTTCATGGCCAGTTTGTTCGTGACCTCGCTGATCAACATCGGTGCTTACTGGCATTGGTGGGGCAACAAAACCTACGACGATATTCGCGGTTTATCTTTGTTTGCTTCCCACATTCGGTACGCGTTGATGGTCGTGATGGGCATTGCGCTCTGCATTGCGTGGATCCTGGCGAAATTGCCGTATCGCATCATTCCGCTTGTGCTGGCTATCTGGTGGATAGGCTATGCCAACTATTCGCAGGTGCTTTCCGGCTACCTTGCTCTGGCTGCCGTTGCGGCCGTGACTTTCCTGTGGTTTTTGCGTGAAATCCGTAAAACGTGGTTGAAAGCTGCGATAAGTCTGACCGCTTTGGCGTGTATCGTTACAGTCGTGATCGTGGTAGGGAATATTTTAAAACCGGTTCCGCACAAAGTAATCATGCATAACTTGCCGAGATACACCGAAAGCGGCAATTGGTACTGGCACGACACGATCGATCCGCACTGGGAAAACGGTTATCCGGTAATCGCTTACATCAACGAAGAAGAGCTTTCGACCGGTTGGAACGCGGCTTCCGAAGTGGACTATTACACCGGAAAAGACCGCAAGCGTCGTCCGCTGCATTACACGTTGTGGCTCTATATGACCTCGCGCGGCTTGCACAAAGACTCGGCCGGATTCTCGAAGATGACCGCTAAAGATGTAGCCAACGTCGAAGCAGGCTATACGTCCGTACTGCTTACCAAAACTGGCTTCCGCGCACGACTGAACGGATTGAAACACCAGCTCGAGCATCCGGAAAATCCGAATGGCCATTCGCTTTTGCAACGACTTGAATACTGGAAAGCGGGAACGGGAATCATCGGCAACAACTGGTTGGCCGGAGTCGGTTTCGGCGATGTGGACCAGGCTTTCGAAACCCATTATGCTACTTCCGGAACCTTGCTGGAAAAAGAAATGCAGCTGCGGGCACATAACCAATACATGACCAGCTGGATCAGCGCCGGAATAGCCGGATTGATCGCTTTCCTGATCTGGTGGATCGGCTTTTTCCGGGCAGCCTGGAAACAACGGCGTTACGCTGCGTTGTGCTTCTGTGCGATCGCCGTTTGTTCCTTCCTGGTTGAAGACACCCTGGAAACGCAGGTCGGTGTGACCTTCATCGCCTTTTTCTACGGTTTGTTTGCCGGATATTTCCAAATTAACCCGAGGCTAACCAGGTCTTAACCGTTACACTTATAATTCCGTTATCTTTACGCTCAAATTCTGTCATCCATGCGGTTTGAGCTGACCAAAGAATTCCTCGAGCGCATCCGGGAAGCGATCTCCTCGGCCGATCACGCATGGCTACAAGAGAACGTAGCGCAGCTACACTTCGCCGATATTGCCGAGATCATGGACGAATTATCCATGGAGCAGGCAAAATACCTCTATTACCAGCTCGACGAAGACCTGCAGGCCGACGTGCTCATGGAGCTGGAAGAGGACAATCGCGACCGGTTCTTAGCCTCGCTTTCTTCCAAGGAAATTGCCGAACAGCTGGAAAACCTCGATTCCGATGACGCGGCCGACATCCTCGGTGAGCTGCCTGACGATAAAGTCCAGGAAGTTATTTCCCAGATGGAAGATGACGAAGCCGCGGATGACATCGTCGACCTCCTCAATTACGACGAAGATACAGCCGGTGGACTTATGCAGAAAGAGTTCATTCAGGCACGTCTCGACTGGCCGGTGAATCGCTGTCTGGTCGAACTGCGTCGTCAGGCGGAAGACGTGGAAAAAGTGTACACCATTTACGTGGTCGACGATCTCAACAAGCTCGTAGGAGTACTTTCTCTGAAGCGCCTGTTATTCGCCAGCCCGAAAACGCAGATCCGCGACCTGTACGAAAACAAGAACCTCATTTTCGTTAAGACCAACGATTCCAGTGAGAAAGTGGCGCGGGTGATGGACAAGTACAACATGGTTTCCATTCCCGTAGTAGACTTGCAGAACAAGCTCGTTGGCCGCATTACCATCGACGACGTCGTGGATATTATCAAGGAAGAAGCCGACAAAGATTTCCAGCTCGCTTCGGGTATCTCGGAAAACGTAGAACCAAGCTCGAGCGTCTGGCGGATGTCGCGCGCGCGTTTGCCGTGGCTGCTGATCGGTATGCTAGGCGGAACCTTGAGTGCGCAGGTCATTTCCAGCTTCGAAGGCAGCATTACGAAAATTCCGGCGCTGGCGTTTTTCATTCCGCTGATCACGGCGATGGGCGGAAACGTAGGCGTACAGTCGTCAGCTATCGTGGTACAATCCCTGGCGCGCGGCAACGATCCGTTCGACAGTATTTTTTCGAAAGTCGGTAAAGAAGCCTTGGGTGGTTTGCTCAGCGGAACGCTTTGTGCGTCGTTGATCTTCGGTTTCGCCTGGTTGTTCAACGATGTCTTATTGGGCATGGTCGTAAGCCTTTCCCTGTTTACAGTGATCGTTTTCGCAGCCATTTTCGGCACGATGGTACCGCTGGTATTGAACCGCTATAAGATCGATCCGGCGCTGGCAACGGGCCCGTTCGTCACCACATCGAACGACGTACTCGGGTTGTTCATCTACTTC
>DJFN01000141.1:6643-18331 GCA_002432085.1 Flavobacteriales bacterium UBA5871 | reverse complement strand
TCACCACAAAGGAGCAAAGATTTATATACGCCCATACTGCTTAAAGGGAGCAAAGGGATTCGTGTTATTCTATTGCGCTGCTTTACAGGCTTGAGACCGTTTTTGGGACGATATTGCATCGCATTTCAAAAGAAATTGAGAAATCTTCTATTTATAAATGCTGCGGAGAGACATCTTAATACCCAATTCCTTTGTTTCCTTAATAAACACAGCAAGTACTTAACCTTTGCTCCTTTGTGGTAAAAATATTTCATTGATTTTCACCGCATTGTAAACTTTTTTCAAAAAATCTTCCTTTTCAGAAATCCGGATTGAAAACCACGGCGTAAGTGAGTCAAATTCTTTACAAACCAAATTCAACGATTATGAAAAAGCAGATTTTAACCTTCGGACTGACACTGGCAACAGGCATGTTGATGACCTTCACTGCGAGTGCACAGGACATGACTACCGTGGTGGGTGGTGAAAACATGTATCCGGCTAAGAACATCGTGGAAAACGCGATGAATTCCAAAGACCATACAACATTGGTTGCGGCCGTGAAAGCTGCCGAGCTGGTGGAAACTTTACAAGGCAAAGGTCCTTTTACGGTCTTTGCACCGGTGAACGACGCCTTTGAAAACCTTCCTGCGGGAACGGTGGAAATGCTTCTGAAGCCGGAGAACAAAGCTGCGCTGACAAAAGTGCTCACGTACCACGTTGTGGCCGGTAAAATGGACTTCAAAGCCATTGCAGCGGCGATCAAAAAGGGTGGAGGAACAGCTGAGCTCACAACGGTAAGCGGCGGCAAGCTCTGGGCGAAAATGAACGGTGATCACAACATCACCATCACAGATGAAAACGGCAACACGGCTAATATCAGCACTTACGATGTTTATCAGTCGAATGGTGTGATCCACGTGATCGATAAAGTCGTACTGCCGAAAATGTAATACGTTTCCGACTGCGAAAAGGGGTCATAACAACGACATATGCTTACACACGTATGGCTGTCTTACAAGACCTATTAGCTCAAAGAAGACCCCGCAGCCGAACCGATTTATGAAACAATACGGTTAGTTTAAATAGCGAGTTACAGAAAAGCCGCTCTCTCAACTGAAAGAGCGGCTTTTCTATTTCTTATCAGATTGTGTTTAATCTTCGTCGTAATAACCTTCGAAGTAGTCGCCTTCCCCTTCATAGCCTTCCGGTGGCTCGTTGGCGTTCATGTTGACGCCGTAATACTCGGTTTTAATCACGCTTCCCAGGCGGTAGTAAACTACGGTAATATCCAGCAATTTTTCCTGGTAGGCCATGATTTCTTCGAGATTCGGCAGGTTCGGGTTCAGGCAGATATCGCCGAGGTATTTCACTTGTCCGAGGTCGCCGGAAAGCCAGCGTCCCTGACGTTTACCCATGATGTATTCGCCTACGTGGCTGAGGTTTCCGGCGTTGTCGTATAATTTCCAGACGCCGGTCGGCAAGCCGTCTTTTACCCAGCCTTCGTTCTGCAGCACGCCGTTGTCGTAATAGTTCTTCACGTAGCCGTTCATACGGTGCACGGATGTATCTTTTTCCCAGAAAGCATACAGCATGCGCTCTTCGTAGTGATCGGTGTGCGAGCAATCGTATTTTTCGAATTTCTCGATCACGTAGCTGTGGCTGAGCGGATCGCCTTTTTCATCGACATAGGTCAGAATACCTTTCGATTTGAACCTGATGCTGTCGTTCACGGCAATAATCGTATCGGCGTAATCGACTTCGTAGAGGAAGCGACCGTCGTAGCTGTAGTAATTCCAGCAGCCGACTTTCTTCCCTTTCGAGATCATTCCTTCACGGGCGATCTTGTCGTTCGGATAGTACTTGGTCATCGTGTAATCGATGCCGCTTTTGTCGACCAGGCTCGGACGACCGAAGTAAGGCTGGTATTCGCTGCCGTTGCTCCAGTCCATTTCTATGAGCAAACGATCGAGACTGCTCGATTCGGAAATATCCCAGGTTTCGAACGGGATGGAATCGCGCCAGTCGAATGTGTAACGAACACTGAGCTGATTTTCCTCCCAGATTTTCTCTTCCACCGGTTGGTTGTAGAGGAATTTCACGTACTGGTAACGAACNNAACTCCGAGCGTATCGAAAGCTTCGTAATCGTCAATCGGCTGTCCGGAAAGGAAGAATCCGTGTTTAGCCAGCTTTCCGTTTGTATGATAAGCTTTGGATTCGCCCTGCAAACCGCCGTTCTGGAAGTTCAGATCGTAGAGCAGGATAGGCTCGCGTCCAGGAATCGTGATCCAGGTGTGAGCAAGGCCGTCCAGCAAGCCGTCTTCGTAATTCCGTACGCTGTAAGTGTATTTGGTGCGTTCGAAAGCCGTACCATCTTGTCGGCCGTCTTTATAGAAGCTATAGGAAAGTGTATCGCCTGTCCAGTCGAACTGAACCGATTCGCCGTGTTGCATGCCGTTTCTGAACGTAGCGATCCTGGAAACATAGCGTTTCTTTTCCAACGGAGCATCGCCGCGCAGGCTATAACCCGTTTCTGCCAGGATGTATTCCTCGTATTCAGGGTTCTTATCGAGCCACTTCAGCTGTTTTTTGGTCAGCGGCTCTACCACGTCGTAGGTTTTCATAACGCCGTCCGGCTCTCCTTTCACGAAGCTGACTTCCACAAGGGTTTCACTGGATTTATCAGTCGTTTTCCAAGGACCTTCCGGTTTTCCGTTCAGGAACGTACCAGTTATTTTGTAGTCTTTGCTTCCCGCAATCATCGGATTGTTCTCTTCGTCTCCGCGGTAATAATCAGAATCGAGATCACTCAAAAAGCTCAGATGAGGAATGAGGAAATTCAATCCATTCGTGATAGGGGCGAAGTTGCCCATGAAGGTGTAATCCAGCAACGGATCGCGCTTGCCGTTCGGCTTTTTGTAGTACTTGTTGATGACTTTTCCGAAGAGTACGCCTTCATTCTCCGGAAGGCTGAAATGAATGCTGTTCGGAGTGGTTTTCAGGCCGTATTTCTTTTGATTCAGTAACATATCGAAAGAACCGGTGAACGGCTTGTCATCCAGGAACAGCGTTTGATCGGAATCCCAGTCGAATTGTCCACGCCAGTAGGTGATGCGCTCAGGTCGAAGCGAATCGCCGGAGCTGCCCATGTACGGATTGTCCGGAATGTAAGAGCCGTTGACCTGTCTGTGCAGATGCAGGTTGGCAATGCGCGTATCGGTTTCACCGGTCAGCGTAGTAAAATCTTCGTTGAAAACCGTCTGGTAGGTCACGATCGGCTTTTTCGAGATATCGTAACGAGTCTCCGACAATGTCCGGCTGTCAGGATTATAGGTTTCGATGGTCGCGAGGGCGGAATCGCGCATCCAGAGCGTTTCTTCCAGGACCTGCGTTTCGGTGATCGAATCCAGCTTCAGGTCTTTCTTGAATACATACTTATTCCAGTAATGGTCCTCATGGTATTTCCGCCCGTTGATCTCGATTTCCCGATCCTCTTCGAAATCGTAGTATCCGTACTCCTCGTATTCGTATTCTTCTTTCTGCAGCGAATTTCCTTTGGCATCGTAAGTAAGACGTTTGAACGGCTTGCCTTCGTTGTCGAAGAAAACCTGCTCGTAAATGTTGGAATCGGGCAGGAAGTTGACCACGTTTGCCGGGAATCCGTTGTCCCAGAAAATGGTGTCCTCTTTCACCAGCACGCCGTCGATCACTTCGAAACGGAGCTTGAGCTGACCGTTATCGTAATATTCTTCGTAAACGCCTTCGTATTCGAACTGGTAGCCTAACGAATCGATCAGGTCGTTACGGGTGTAATGTTTATAGGTCGAAGGGCTGTCGTAATAATGCTCAAAATCCCCGTAATAGTCTTCTGAGCCTTCGTACGACGTGTTGTCCTCATCGGGCAGCTCCAGGTTTTCGTCTTCGGTTTCTTCTTCCGGCTCGTAAAGGGTATAGAACTGGCGGAACGATTCGAAACGCAGCTCGTGGTACTGCGCACGGAACTCACGGACTTTTTTCGGATCGAATTCTTCTTCGTATTCGTCGATCCAGAAATCATCCGTCATGTAATCGTCGCGGATGATCACGCTGCGTCCGATCTTTTTCGGGTTGGCGTGCGTATAGTGTTTCAGCAGCACGGGTTCGGCCGAGCGTTTGAACGTGCCTTCCTTTTCATTGACGTCGAAACGGTATTCCTTGATGATCCATTCGCCGGTTTCCTCATCGTCATGGTAATGTCCGGACTGGAGCAGTACACCCGATTGAATTTTGGTGTACTTGCCTTCGCGCAGACCGTTCTGGAATTCCCAACGCTCGACAACAGTATCGTATTGCTGTTTTGCAATTGATTCTTCGAGCAATTCCAGCGTATATTTCCGCGGCTCGGGGATTTTCGTCTGGGTCTCGTCGTATTTCGCTTCGTAGCTGAACACGTTCCATTCGCCGTGACGCGCGCCATTCAGGTAGTTTCCTTGTTTGATCAGCTTGCCATCGGCTGCGATCCATTTCGCATAGCCGTCCAGCTGGCCGTTTTTGATGGAGAACACAGCCGCTACGACGTCGTTCCGGTAGCGCAGGATTTTCCCGTCGAGGTAAGGCAGATCGCGGTAGTACTGAATGTATTCGCCATCGGGGAGAGGCTCTGTGGCCGGAATGATCTCGCCATCGATACCTGCGCTGTAGGAGTAGAAGATCTCCGGATGGTGTTGCATGGCGAGGGCGATAAATTCGCGGGTTTTCTTGAATTTACGACCATCCAGCAGAAAAGGTCCCTTTTCTTTCTTATCGATAGGCTCAACGGTCACGCTGATGACTTTCCGGTTCTTGTCGTCGCGTTGGAGCACTTCCTGCGATTCGGCCAGCATCGAAAATAAGTTGAACGGGCTGTATGACTCCTGTACCTGGGATTCGTCCTGGTGCGGATAAACGTAATATTCCTTTCCGTTCCAGGTAACACGTTCTACCTGTGACTGTGCCGGAAAACCAATGAGGGAAACAAGGAGGAAAAACCAGTAATTGCGCATGAGCAGGGGTTTAAGATTGATCTACTGCCTGCGAAAATACGAAGATTCGACACAAAACAACATGTCCTCCCTGAATTCAAGGAGGACACGCTCGTTCTATCTTAACCGGATGTCGTCGTAATAATCACCCTCGTAATAGCCTTCTTCGCCGTAATAGTTTTCCGGCGGACCTTCAGGGTTCATATTCACTCCGTAGTATTCTTTCTTCTTCACCACGCCTTTCTGGTAGTAAACCACCGAAATATCGAGCAGCTTTTCCTGGTAGCTCATGATCTCTTCGAGGTTTTCGAGGTTCGGATTCAGACAGATGTCGCCCATATACTTGATCTGCGACAAATCGCCGCTCAGCCAGCGTCCCTGGCGTTTGCCCAGCTGGTATTCGCCGACCTGGTTCAGCTTGCCGTACGGATCGTAGAACTTCCACACGCCGGTAGCAACGCCGTCTTTCACCCAGCCTTCGTTCTGCAATACGCCGTTGTCGTAATAGTTCTTCACATAGCCGTTCATGCGGTGAACGGACGTGTCTTTTTCCCAGAAAGTGACCAGCATGCGCACTTCGTAATGGTCGGTGTGCGAACAGTCGTATTTCTCGAATTTCTCTACGATGTAGCTGCGACTTAACGGTTCTCCTTTCGCGTCGAGGTAAGTCAGAACGCCTTTCGATTTAAAGCGGATGCTATCGAACACCGTAATGATCGAATCGGCATATTCCACTTCATACAGCTTGCGGCCGTCGTAATTGTAAAACTGCCAGCAGCCAACCTTTTTCCCTTCCTGGATGGTACCATCGCGGGCAATCGTGTCGTTCGGGTAATATTTGGTCATGTGGTAGTTGATACCGGATTTGTCAACCACGCTCGGACGACCGTAATAAGGCTGGTTGTAGTAATCGCCGTTAAGTCCGAGCTGGGCCAGCATGCGATCGAGACTTTGTGAGCCGGCGATGTCGCTGGTGTTGAAGTATATGGAATCGCGCCAGTCGAACGTATAGNNGACGCTGAGCTGGTTTTCCTCCCAGATCTTTTCTTCCACCGGCTGGTTGTATTCGAATTTCACGTACTGGTAACGGAAACCAAGTGTGTCGAATGCTTCGAAATCGTCAATCGGCTCGCCATCGAGGAAGAAACCGTGCTTGGCGATCTTCCCGTTGAAGTGGTAGGATTTCGATTCGCCCTGCAAACGACCGTTCTGGAAGTTGAGATCGAAAAGCAGCGTCGTATCCTGTCCGGGAATGGTCAGGAAGGTGCGCATAATACCGTCCACGGCGCCGTGTTCGTAGCCAGAAATCGTGTAGGCGATTTTCGATCGTTCGAAAGAAGGTCCTTCGCGCAAACCGTCCAGGTATTCCATTTTGGTAATGGTGTCGCCCATCCAGTTGAATTCATAGGCCGGACCGTTCAAAACACCGTTTTTGTAATGGCTGACGCGGGAAAGGTAATGAACCGGTTTTGCCGGCAGGCTGTCGCGCAGCAACGGATTTTCCTCGTCGTAATAGCCATAGTAATCATAAGGCATGAACTCTTCTTTCCTTGGATAAGCGGTCGCATAGTAGCGCACTTCGCCGTCGATCTCGCCGTCTGTGAAAGGAACGGAAGCAGTGAGGTTGCCGTGCTGGTCGCGTGTGATCCAGGTTCCTTCGGGCTTTCCATTCCGGAATTGCCCTTCGACGGTCTTATCGAACGCTTGAGCTTTCTTCTCGCTGATCTTTTTGTTCTGCTCACGGCCGTTCTTGTAAGTGTATTCGTAGAAATACTCCTCGGAAACAGGATCGAAGACAGCCGAGGTGAACGGCGCAATGTTGTAGAGCACATAGGAGCTCACTTCGGAGTTGAAGACCGCGGATTGCGTCACGAAAGGAGCGAGCTTGCCGGCCTTACGTTTTTTAGCATACTTCGTATATGTTTTACGCAACGCTTTCCGGTGTGGTCCGCCGTCGGCAAAGTTCAGCGAGATCTTTTCCTCGGAGCTGCTCAGCTTGAACTTGCGGGAATGGGAAGTCAAGGAGAATTTCCCGTTGAACGGCTGACCGTCGTAATTCAGTACGTTGTCGTATTCGGTTTCGTAGCTGCGCTGCCAGTATTTGGCGCGACGGCTGATCACGCTGTCTTTGTCCACGTAAAGCGGATTTTTATAGTATGAGCCGTTGACAAGCGTGCGCGATTCGAGTTTCCCGATCTGATAGCTTTCAAAGCCGCTGAGGTTTTCGTAGTCTTCGCCGAACTGCACGTTGAGCTGATACACCTGCTGCTTGTTGATCGCATAGCCGCGCTCGTCATACGTGCGCGTTGCCGGATCGAAAGTCGTTATGCTCGCCTCCGTCGAGTCGAAGCGCCACAGGAAGTCTTTCAGAACGACAGGACCGGTGAGCGTATAGTTCATCGTGTCACCGTTTTCATACTCGAAGAAATCGTTGTACAGATTGGCCGTATAGATCCGGTTGTTGATCAGGTGTTTGTTGGCATCGAGCTTTCCGCCTTCAACACGAAGGAAATTTCCTTTTTCGTCGTAGACAAGATGCGTGATCGGCTTGTTGCGGTAATCGAAGGTGCGTTCGCTGTATTCTTTCGTTTCCGGATTCCAGGTCACGACATTCACCGGATTGCCGTTGTCCCAGAAAATGGTGTCTTCTCTCACCAGCGTTCCATCTTTCACCTCGAAGCGCATTTTCAGCTGGCCGTTGCGGTGAAATTCTTCGTAAATGCCTTCCACACGGAACTGATAACCGAGTGAATCGATCAAATCGTTGCGGGTATAGTCTTTGCCGTTCAGGTAGAACTTGCGGTCGTAGCGGCCATAGGAAAAATCGATATCGTTGGCGTCGTCGTAGCCGTATTCGCTATAACCCTCGCCTTCTTCACCGGGGTAGGAGCGGACCTTTTCATCCGGCAGCTCGAGTCCTTCCTCTTCCGGCTCCTTATAGAGCTCGTAATAGTTACTGAAAGCTTCGAAATAGTTGTCGTACGGAACGTCAAACTGCAGCCGGTCGACGTTCGACAGCTCGATGACCCTGTTTCGTACGATAACGCTTTTGCCTTTGATCGGTTTTTCGGGAATGAAGTAATGACGAACGAGCACCGGCTCGTCGGTGTAAATGGTCTTGATGCCTTGAACGATGATCTTGCGCTCGTAGTGATGCCATTCGCCCCATTCCTTCCCGTTTTTGAAATGCCCGGTCTCGATCAGGCGCTTGTTATCCAGGTTGCGGTAAAAACCGTCTAGAAGACCGTCTTTGTAGTTCACTTCGACGATCATGGTGTCTTTGTAGCTGCCGTTCAGGAAGCCTTCCAGCTTGATGTCTTCCTCATCGGGATCGTATTTGTAGGAATTATGCCGCCAGAATCCTTGCTTGAGGCCCGCGGTGAAATTTCCGTACTTGATCGTATCGCCTTCAGCCGAAAACCA
Source organism: Flavobacteriales bacterium UBA5871 (assembly GCA_002432085.1). Lineage (GTDB taxonomy): Bacteria > Bacteroidota > Bacteroidia > Flavobacteriales_D > Crocinitomicaceae > Fluviicola. The sequence goes on along the minus strand of DJFN01000141.1, from coordinate 9,927 downwards.
GCAGGCGGGACCGTCGAGCTGATTGTTTTTCAGGGAAAAGACCGCACAAATCACGTCGTTGCGATAGCGCAGAACGTCTTCGCTCACATAAGGCAGGTCGCGGTAAAACTGAACATAATCGCCGTCGGGCAAAGGATCGAGCGTCGGTACGATATCCTGTTCCAGCGGCAGGTTGTAGGAGTACAGGATGTGCGGATGCTGCTCACGAATGGTCAGGAAGACTTTTTTGTTCTTTTTCACCCATTTCTCATACGGTGTATAGTACTTGATCGTCTGCACTTCTGTAGAAACGATGTTCCGGTTGATGGAATCGCGTTTGATGACTTCTTCCTTCCGAAGACCCATTTTGAAATTGCGTAACGGAATTTCCAGCTCCTGCTGATAGGGATAAACGAAATACGTTTTGCCGTTCAGGACATGGGTTTGCTGCTGTGCCTGCGCTCCGGGCAAACAAAGCAAAAGAGCTGTTAAAGCGTAAAAAAAGTGTTTCATGGTGAAGGAAAACGTCGGTAACTAATTTTTTCTATGGTTCGGTAGCTGGCTTCTGAAGCGGCATGTCCTTTTTGGTGGACAATTTCCGTAGGTCGATTCCATTTATCGCGTATAAATGTAGTGACATTTCGGGTCACAAATGACTGATCGATGAAAGTCGAATCGATGAAGCCGCTGAATTCGCCTCTGCGATCGTATCGGAAATACCGTTTCTGGGTAAATGGGTAGTCGCTCCAGGTGATCATTTTTGGGTAGTTCTCATTGAGATACTGATAATGAGTAACGTTCTTTTCGGTTACAGTATTGTGTACCTGATAACGTTTCACCGGTCGCTCGGGTGTTCCGTGAATGATCCAGTCCTGTGGCTCCGGATCGGCGATGGAATCCACCGAAAGCGCTCCCCAGAATTGTTTGTCGGCGAAAAAGTGGTAGCGTATATCGTTATCGGTGTCGTCGAATTGCAGCACGTTTTTCTTCTTTCCGACGCGTGTCATTCGCACATAATCCATCGAAGGAGCGGTATTGAACGGCGTGTCTTCGGCTGCGTAATAGCGGTTTACCGGCTGCTCCCCGATGAGGTAGTTATTCCGGGCGATCTCGAGTCCTTCCGCGTAATAGATGCGGGTGATTTCCAGCAGCTTTCCCTGCGGCGAAAAACGGTAAATGATTTCGGTTTTCGGCAGTGTTTCGATCGAAGTGGTGTCGCCCGGCTCGACTTCATAACTGCCGTAGGTCGTTCGGGTGATCTCCCGGATGTTGTGAAGTCGGATCAACGAGTCATTGAACCAGAACGGAAAATTGAGCTGCGAAGCGATTTCTTCCTGGAAATACAGCGGATGAAAGATCGTCGGAGAAGCGATCACGGGCTTCTTCACAGCAGACGGTTTGACCGTACAGGCAACGATCATTACCAGCAGCAGTCCCCCGAAAATTCCTATCCGTGTGTTCATGGCGGAAATGTAGGGAATTAAGTTAGAAGTTGATGAGTTTGTTAGTTGTAGAGTTGTAGAGTTGTAGAGTTTTTGATTTTAAAATACCCAACTAGGAAACTCACAAACTCATCAACTCGCTAACTGAAAAAATAAAAAAACACGCGCAGCTACTATCTTCACTACGCGCGTTACCTACCCTATTTAAGTTCCTGGAGGGTCAGAGACAGGGCTATCCTCTGTTATTCCCCTCCTTCTTCTTGTTCTTTTTTACGCTGGTCGAGCACGGCACCTGTACCCAGACCGACACCTGCACCGATCACACCACCGATCACGGCACCTTTTGCACGGTCTTTTTTACTCACGGCTGCACCGGTAATGATACCTACACCGGTACCGATCAGCACACCTTTGGCCTTGTTACTCATTTTCTTTCTCACCGGCTCGGCTGCTGGTTCTGCCGCTGTGGTTGCCGCACGGGTCGCATACGTTCCTCCATTCGTTTCGTTGGCAGCAGTTTCCGGAACTGGTGCGGCGTNNCCGTATGTTGCTCTTGCAGCAGCCTGCTCTTCAGAAGTGCCGTTTCGGTAAGCTTCAACGAGCTTAATGGAGTCTCGTACCTGCTCGGCTTCCAGCTCTGCTTTCTGAATTGCCAGATTGGCTTCGGCTTCTCTTCGACCACAGGCGACTACTACTATCGCCATGAGTCCTATTGTTGCAAACTTTTTCATGACTTTCAATTTGGGTTGTTTGTTTATCGTATTTGTTCTGTTCGAAGAATCATACCAAGCTCGCCCAAAAAGCGGTTGCAAGAAGTTTAAGTATGTTAAAAGAATAGTTCAAACGCCCAACAGAAAAGGGATTGATCGTTTGGTAGTCCCGTGCCATTCCGGAACTATAACAGGACTGTTTTTTTCAAAATGAAAAAAGCAGATTCATTTTGGAAAGCATTGAGCGTCAATTCAAAATTCATTAAAGGGTTCCCCACGAATGAGCGAATTTTACGCGAAGGGCTGTCAGCAGGCTGGAATACTTTATCAAAGAATTCGTGCCAATTCGCTAATTCGCGGGAGACAGTGCGCGGTTAGCATAAAACAAAAATCCCCTTCGCCTGTGGCAAAGGGGATTCTATATAGTGTTGTTCTGTTTTATTGTACCAGATCCACAGTGAGCAGGTCATCCACCTTATTCACTTTCAGAATGCCTTGCTTGGTGAGATTCTTAATGCTCGTGTCCCAGGCTTTGTTGCTGAGGTTCACTTCGCTTTTCAAGGCGCCGAGCTCCATGGATTTCTCGCGTTGAACGATAGTGAAAATGAGCTTTTCGTTGTCGTTCATCTCGACTCTCACGTTTTTGGTTTCCGGACGCATCTGCGGGAAGAATAATACTTCCTGGATGGAATGATTGTCCGTCAGCAACATCACGAGGCGGTCGATCCCGATCCCCATACCGGAAGTCGGCGGCATACCGTACTCAAGCGCACGCAGGAAATCCTGGTCGATGAACATGGCTTCGTCGTCTCCTTTTTCGGAGAGGCGCATCTGTTCTTCGAAGCGCTCGCGCTGGTCGATCGGGTCGTTCAGCTCGGAATATGCGTTCGCTACTTCTTTTCCGTTGATCATAAGCTCAAAACGCTCGGTCAACTCCGGATTTTCGCGGTGACGTTTGCACAGCGGCGACATTTCGATCGGATAATCGGTAATAAACGTTGGCTGGATGTAGTTGCCTTCGCATTTTTCCCCGAAAATCTCGTCGATAAGCTTGCCTTTACCCATGGTCTCATTTACCTGAATGCCCAAAGAGAGACACGCCGAGCGCAGCTCGTCTTCATTCTTGCCATTGATGTCGAACCCGGTGAATTCG
>DJFN01000141.1:0-6637 GCA_002432085.1 Flavobacteriales bacterium UBA5871 | reverse complement strand
TTCGGTGAAATCCATCATCCAGTTATAATCTTTGTAGGATACGTAGATTTCCATCACCGTGAATTCCGGGTTGTGTGTACGGTCCATTCCTTCGTTGCGGAAATCTTTCGCGAATTCGTACACGCCGTCGAAGCCACCCACGATCAGACGCTTCAGGTAGAGCTCGTTTGCAATACGGAGGTACAGCGGAATATCGAGCGCGTTGTGATGCGTGATGAACGGACGTGCCGATGCACCGCCCGGAATAGGCTGCAGGATTGGCGTTTCCACTTCCAGGTAGCCTTTTGCATCGAAGAAACGACGCATGGAAGCAACGGTTTTGGTGCGTTTGATGAATGTCTCGCGTACTTTCGGGTTCACCACGAGGTCTACGTAACGCTGACGGTAACGCAGCTCAGGATCGGTGAATGCATCGTGTACTTTACCGTCTGCATCGGTTTTCGGCAATGGCAGCGGCTTGAGCGATTTGCTCAGCAGGGTGAATTCCGTTACGTGAACGGATACTTCGCCGACCTGTGTCTTGAACACGTGGCCCTTCACGCCGATGAAATCGCCGAGGTCGAGGAGTTTCTTGAATACGTCGTTGTACAGTGTCTTGTCTTCACCCGGACACAGTTCATCGCGGTTGAAGTAAGCCTGGATACGCCCGGAAGCGTCCTGGATTTCTGCGAAAGAAGCCTTTCCCATTACACGCTGGCTCATCATACGGCCGGCGATGCAAACGGTTTTCCCCTCTTCGAAATTGGTAACCAGGTCATTTGCCAGGTCGGTTACCGGGTACAGCGCAGCAGGGTAGGGCTCGATCCCCATTTCTCGCAATTGTTGCAGGGTCTGGCGGCGCTGGATCTCTTGTTCAGATAATTCTGTACTCATTTTTTATGTTGACTTTAAGACTATAAGATTTCAGGGCATCAGGACCATTTCTCACAGCCGTATTGTTATTTTCTTTGACTTCAAGACTTCAAGATTTTAGGACGTCAGGATAGTCCTGATGTCTTAAAGTCTTGCTGTCCTGCTATCCGTTACCAGTGCGGGCAGCTGTCGCAGCCGTTTTTCGGACGAAGATACAGCAAAAAGCCTGCTGCAGCATTGTATTCCGAATAGCCGAAAGCCTGTCGTGCCCACGAGTTGCGATCGTCCGGACGCGTACGAACATGCGTCAGGTGGATGAAGCCGAGGTTCGCATTCATCTGGATGAAGAAATGCTTGAAGAACTCCAGTCGAAGTCCGCCGTTCAGTCCGAATCCGTAGCCCGAAAGCGATGGCGTCGCAAAGGTATGAACCTGGCCGAAGTTGAGATCGTTGAACGTCAGCGTCGGACCGGTACTTACACCCAGATGACCTGTCAATGCCAGCTGACGGTTCCTCCCGATTTCATAGATATCGAACGATCGTGTAAGCTCGACGCGCAGGAAGTTGCAGCCGTTCGTGTTCTCGTAATGGAACAGGTCGCGGTCGGTCGTCACCGGCTCGTCGGTATAATTGCCCGACCAGTTGGTGTCGGCATCCTGACCGATAAACCCGTCGATCAGCACTTCGTTGTTGTCGTTCATCACGTATTTGAGGTGGTCCACACCGAACGAGATCGCCCACTTGTCGCGGAAGTAATAGCCCAATCGCGCGTTGTACTGCGGAACGGTGATTGTACTCGGATTAAAGTACAAACTGGCGCGAAAAGCATCCGGGCGGTCCTGTGCCGCAACGTTTTTCAGTCGGAAATCGTAATCCGGTCCTACAAAACGGATGTTCGACTGCGTGTAATAGGAACGGTTGTATCCCCAATAGAAATACAAGGTTCCGGCGGAGGTGCTGTGCTTGGTTTTGTGCTTCACCTGCGCCTGCAGCAACGGACTGCAAAAGCCGATGAGCACTAAGGTGATCAGGAGCTTCATTTTTATTTGGTCATTTTTAAAAAAGCAACTTCTTTTTCGGTCAGGTGGCGGTAGAAACCGCGCGGCAGGTCTTTTTTCGTCAGCGATGCAAACTGAACACGGTCGAGCTTCACCACTTCGTAGCCGAGCTTTTCGAACATACGGCGAACGATGCGGTTCTTCCCGGAATGGATTTCCACGCCCACTTCACGTGCCGAAGCGCCATCTTTTACATATTCGGCACGGTCGCAGCGAATCGGGCCGTCTTCCAGCTCGATACCACGTAATAACAGCTCCAGGTGCTCTTTCGTTACGGGCTTGTTCGTCTCCACGTGGTAGATTTTCTTCGCCTCGTAGCGTGGATGCGTGAGCTTTTTCGCCAGGTCGCCGTCGTTGGTGAAGAGCAGCAATCCTGTTGTATCGCGGTCGAGTCGTCCAACCGGGTAAATGCGCTCCTTACAGGCTTTTACAACGAGTCCCATAACGGTTTTGCGCCCCCACGGATCATCCATCGTGGTGATGAAATCCTTCGGTTTGTTGAGCAAAACATAGCGTTTCGTTTCCGCGTTGATGGTTTCGCCATCGTATTTCACGACGTCGCCGGGCTTGATCTTGTAACCGAGCTCGGTAATGATCTGGCCGTTTACGCTTACAACGCCGGTCTGGATCAGTACATCGGCTTCACGACGCGAGCAAACGCCGGCGTTCGAGAGGTATTTGTTGAGACGGATCTCATCTTCGTTGAAAGACGGAAGCGGATCGCCTTTGCGAACTTTCGGTCTGAAAGAAGGTTTTCCGGAATTTTCACCCGCTGGTTTCGATTTTGCCGGTGTTTTACCGGAGCGGGATGTTGCCGACGGGCGGCTGTTGGTGGTGGATTTTTTACGGTTTCCACCTGAATTTCTTGTGTTCATCACGAGCATAAATTAAGTGTGCTTATCAGCAGACGGCACAAAGATAGGGAATTGTGAATTATCAATGATAAATTATGAATTATCAAAGAGTTCTTGCCTGATTCGAAAACAGTTCTGCAACAGTACATACGATACGGTACAAAAGGTGCGTTAATACTTCCAAACCAGATTTCTCATGCGCTATCACTTTTTAACTGCCTTGCTGCTTTGCAGCCTTTCATCGTTCGGTCAGCAAAATGACACTGGTAAGCTCCGCCTGGGAGTGCAGGCGGCCGCTCAATTCTCGAACCTGTACGAGAATGGTATCACACCATCCCTGACCCTGGATTACCGCAAGCTATCTTTTGCTTTCGGTCCCCGCTTTGTTTATGATCGCGATTTGTCCGACTTCCGCAATTGCTTCCTGCTCGATGCCACTTTCCGCTATTTCCCGTTTGATTTCGGAAGGCTACGGCCGTTTATCGGGCTGGCCGTCGAATACGAGCGCAGCCATAGCGACTACACCGGCTATTATGACAACTCTCTGCAACCGCCCTATGGTGAGATATATGATCATTCCTTCAATGGTCGTTGGAAATCCAAAGCGCAAACGCTCAATTTCTATGCTTTCCTGGGAACGGAATTTACCGTTTGGAAAGGATTGTATGCCACTGTCGGAGTGGGAGTGGGAGCCCGGTCGTACCAGAGTGAAAAGGAAGTGACCAACACCGACACCGGTGCCATCGAATCAACCAGCGAAAGGAGCTGGCACCTCGCCGGAGAAACATATATGCTCTCTGCAGGCTGCGGTTACCGGTTCTGATAGCTGCTGCTAATGTTTAGTTGCAGGATAACGATAATCATTCAGCATCCGACATTCACGTAGTGAACGCATCCGGAATATGCTCTAAATCCGTTCGGAAGCTGTTGTGAACGATGGAGATGATGTCGAACTGCACTTCGATATCGAGCTGGCGTGATTGAACGTAGTGATCGGCCGCTACGATGATCTGTCGCTGTTTTTTGCGGGTAACGGCGCGCCACGGTTCTCCGATCTCAGCCGTCTGGCGGGTTTTGACTTCCACTACGACAAGCTTGTTGTCTTTCTCCGCGATCACGTCGAGCTCGTATTTCAGATACCGGTAATTCGCGGCCCGGATGTGATAGCCGTTTTGCTTGAGATAGCGCTGCGCCAGGTGTTCGCCGAGCATTCCCAGTTCCTGTTCAGTCATGCGTTTTCTATTGAATATACGCATTTCAGTTGACAATGGACAAGGCACAATTGACAATTATCGTTGTCAATTGTCAACTGTCCATTGATCAGGGTTTGAACTGAACGCCGTTGGATTGTCCGTGGATGATTTGCATCCCTTCTTCGAATTCTTTTTCGACAACGACTTTCCCTTTCTTGTCGTAGATTTTCATTTTTCCGTGCTTGAGGCCGTTTTTGTACTGCACCTCGGAAATGAGATTCCCGCGGCGATCGAATTCCTGCATCGGGCCGTCGAGCTTGCCTTCCTTGTAAGTGGTTGTTACAGCCGGCATTTTTCCGCCCGGATAATAAGCCGTCCAGACGCCTTCTTTTTCACCGTTTTTGTAATCGCCTTCTTCGGTTTTCTTGTAATCCTTGCCGGAGAACGAAGTCCAGTGGCCGTCTTTGACGCTTTCCAGCACCACATGGTCTTTCATCGGGCCGTAATCGATCTTGGATTTCTGCTTCACGACTTTGTATGTCCCGATGTCTTTCGGACGACCGTTCTCGAAGTTGTCGATCCATTCGCCGGTGCGGAAGCCTTCCTTGTATTCGCCGATCAGCTTCACTTTTCCATCCGGATAGTAGGATTTCCATTCGCCGTCGAGTATGCCGTCCTTGAACGTGGTTTCGTTCTTCAGCTTGCCGTTTTCCCAATAATTTTTCCAAAGACCGTTTTCCCTGCCATTGACGTAATCGCCGCTCATCAGCAACGTTCCGTCTTCATACCAGGTTTCCCATTTGCCGTTTTTCTCGTCATTGACGAATTCACCTTTCTTGAAAACCGTTCCGTCCTTGAAATAATACGTCCAGGTGCCGTGTCGCTTGTCTTCCTGGTATTGCGCCTTGTAGGAAACTTCGCCGGTCGGATGCCAGTACGTCCAGTAGCCGTCCTGCATGTCGTTCTTGAACGAGCCTTCCATGTCCTTGGTGCCTTTCTTCGTATACCAGGTCCAGACGCCGACTTTTTTCCCGTTGGCATAATTTCCTTCCACGTTTTTCTGGCCGTTGTCGAAGTAATACACATACGGGCCGTCGAGCACGCCGTTGTTGTAGGTCGATGTTTTCTCCAGATCGCCGGTGTAGTACCAGTACGACCACGTGCTGTCTTTCAAGCCGTTCTTAAAGAAGCCGGAAATCACCGGATAGCCGTGAACGCTGTATTCTTCGAACGGTCCGTGGCGCAGGCCGTCTTTGTAGTTGTACCATTCCTTGTCGCGGCCGTTGGTGTAGAACGTCACCAGCTCGCCATTTCCGTTTACGACGGTTTGCGTGTGCAGGCTATCGGGCAGCCAGAATTCGCGCACATAGTTCACCGTGTCGATGACCTCTTCGATCAGCCGGGTGCGGCCGTCGATGTAATAATACGTCCATTTTCTGGCTGGCTTGTTCTGGAAATAATACCCGTCGATGCTCGGCTTGCCGTTTTCATACCATTCGCGGTAAACGCTGTCCTGTACGTCGAGCTTGAAATAGCCTTCCTGGCGCTTTTTTCCGTTGGAATACCAGGCTTTTACGGAACCATGGAGTTTTTCACGGTAATAAAACCGCTCTTCGATCACCACGCCGGCTTTGTCGTAATAGAGCCATTTTCCGTGCTTTTCTGTCGTTTCGCCGAGAATATCCTTGTAATAGGCGCCCATCGATTCCGGCTGCAGGCCGTTGGCATCGTAATAGAACGTAACTTTTTTGGTCAGGTTTTCTTTGCGAACTTCCTGTGATTGCCCGAAAAAAGGCATAAATGCAAGGAGAAAGAGGAAAATCGTTGAACGGAGCTGCATATCGTAATAATCCGAATTTCCGTCAAAGTTACATAACCGATCGGGAACATGCGCAATGGCTTACGAACGTGCAGGATTAATTCGGGGTAGACATATAAATCAGGTGATGAACGCCCTGTGCAAAAAGCGTGATGCCGGTGATCAGGATGATCAGTCCGGTAAAGCGGTTCAACCCGGTGAGGACTTTCTCCGTAATGAACGGGCGCAGTTTTTTCGCTCCGACGATCTTCAATACGTCCATGGCGAAAAACGTGAAGAGCAGAATGCTGATGTACAGCAGCATGTAATAACCGCCCATGGTACTTTCCGTGCCGTCTTTCTTGGCGCCGAGCGCGATCACACTGAACCAGTAAAAGATCACCGCCGGGTTGGCGAAGTTCAGCAGGAAGCCTTTCAGGCCGAGCATGAGGTAATCTTTCGTCTGTTTGATGCTTTCGGTGTCTTCTTTTGCTTCGTTTTTGGGCTTTTTGAACAGCGTTACCGCTCCGAAAACGATAAAGATCAATCCGCCGATGAGCTTGAAGAGGTAGGAATTCTCGCCGGAAGTCAGGTTGGCCACTTCCGCATAAAAGATGTAAGCGATGGCAATGTAGATCAGATCGCTGAGCAAAACCCCGATGTCAAAAGCGAGTGCTGCCCTGATGCCCTTGCGGATACTGGTTTCCAGTAGCACAAAAAACACCGGTCCGATCATGATACTCAGGATAAAACCGGTCAGGATGGCTTTTAAGATCAAATCAATCAATGTCCTGACTTTTGGGTATTGAGCAAAAATAATGATTTGGCCGACTTTGGGACAATTTTTTGAAACGAATAGGGTTGTGGCCTGTGTTCCAGCAA
>DJFN01000118.1:7043-10894 GCA_002432085.1 Flavobacteriales bacterium UBA5871 | reverse complement strand
GTTGCCGCACCCCGCCAAGGGTGCGGCTTTTTTTTGCCACCGGAAGTGGCGGCGAGGGAGTTTGGGAAATACCCCTCGTCGCCGAAGGGCGCGGCAATGGCACCGAGCATCTCATGTGTCGCGCTCGGCTCGCCGATGCTGCGTTCTTCGGACGGAGCAGCAAGCCTCGGTGGCTGCTGACTCAGGACGTCAGCCGGCACGCCAGCGATAGCCGACCAGCGCGCAAGGGACTGCGCGCNNTGCGACACCTGGCCGAGCTCGGGCGCGCTGATCCGGGTCGCCTTGCCACTCTCCGTATCGAGCAACCAAATACTGCGGTTGTTCGCTGACCGGGTCGTGTAGACCAGGTGCCGTCCATCAGCGAGCCACGAGGGTTCGATCGCGTCCACCGGCGCCTTGGATACCTGCCGCGCCGGTTGCCGCGTGCTCAAATCGAACACGCCGATCTGGAATCCGCGCCCGATGCGCATCGTGAAGGCGATCTTGTTGGGGTCGCCGCGGCTCCAATCCGGTTCGGCGCAGTAGCCGCTGATGTTCGTTGCGAGCCGCTGCGGCGTGCCGCCGGCCGCCGGCATGACGTACAATTGCGGGCCGCCCGCTGAATCCGAGGTGAAAACCAGTCGCGAGCCGTCGGGTGAAAAACACGGCGAGGCCTCCACCGCGCTCGTCCGCGTCCGCCGCGCCACCTGCCGGCCCTGCGCGTTGCTGACATAGATCTCCGGGTTGCCTTCGCCGCTCAACACCATTGCGACCTGCTGGCCGTTGGGACTGAACCGCGCGCTCGAGTTGGTGCCCTTGAAGCTGACGAACGTGGTCCGCTGCAGCGATCCGAGATCGATGAGAAAAATGTCAGGGAAACCCGAGCGGTGGAAGCTGGTGTAGACGATCCGATTCCCATCCGGCGCCCAGCGCGGCGTCATCGCTTCCGCGCGGTCGGAGGTGATCTGCTTCACTTCGCCGAAGAAAAGATCGCCAACGTACACTTCCTTGTTGCCGGTGCGCTCGCTGATGAACGCCAGCCGCGAGGCAAAAAAGCCCGGCAGATTAGCCATCGCCCGGACCGCTTGGTCCGCGGCCCGGAATAATGCGTTGCGCGCACTGGTGCCGGTCACGCTTTGGTTCAGCACCGACGCACCGCCGCGCGTGACCTCCACGCGCACCGTATTCCCGCCGCCACTGGTGAACTGCACCCGGAATTGTTCACCGGAGCCCACCCGGCGGAAACGACCGTGCGCTTCGAAGGCGAAGTTGGCCAGCCGGTCGAGCTCCGGCGTGCTTCCTGTCACGCGGATCGGAATCGTCTGAATATTCGTCTCGACGATCACTGGACCGAGTTCACGCGGGGTCTGCGCCCCGAGCGAAACGGCCGCGACACACAGGCAGGAAATCAGAACGAACAAACGCATGAGAAAAGAGGGAAACGAGGGAGGAGCGATTCGGCATTCCTATTTACACGCCGAACCAACTAAACAACGTTAAAACCCCTGCCGTTCCCTCCTTTCTTCCGACTGTGACTCCCGACGCGATCAAGGACCAACTCAAGCAAGTGAAGTATCCCGGTTTCAGCCGGGACATCGTCTCGTTCGGCCTCGTCCGTTCGGCGGCCTTTGTGGATGGCACCGCGAAAGTGTCGCTCGCGCTGAGCACGACCGACCCGAAGATCCCGCTGTTCTTGAAACAGGAAGTGGATCGGTGCCTGCGCGCGCTGCCGGAGGTCAAGGCCACCATCATCGACGTTGCCGTCACCGCACCGAAAGCGGCGCCCTCCGCCGCTCCCGCCGCCCAAGGCGCGGGCGGCAACACGATCCGTCACTCGGTGGCGATCGCATCGGGCAAGGGCGGCGTCGNNGAGCGGGAAGATGGCGAAAGTAGTCGTGGTAACATCGGGCAAGGGCGGCGTCGGCAAAAGCACGTTCGCCGTCAACCTCGCGTGCGCCATTGCCCAGCTCCTCGCGGCGAAAGGCCGCCCGGGGCGCGTGGGGCTGATGGATTGCGACATCTATGGCCCGAGCGTGCCGCTGATGATTGGGCTCTCCGGTCGTCCGGAGATCGAAGGCGATTTCCTCATTCCGATGGAAGCCCACGGCGTGAAGGTGATGAGCATGGGATTTCTGATCGACGACAATACCCCGGTGGTCTGGCGCGGCCCCATGATCATGAAGACCGTGCAGCAATTTGTGCAGAACGTGCGGTGGGGTGAGCTGGATTACCTGCTGATCGACCTTCCTCCGGGCACAGGCGATATTCACCTGTCGTTGGTGCAAACCGTTCCGCTCGACGGCGTGGTGATCGTAAGCACACCACAGGAAGTGGCCCTGGCAGATGCGCGAAAGGGGGTAAATATGTTCAAGCTCGATACGATCAACATTCCGATCGTCGGACTGGTGGAAAACATGGCATGGTTCACTCCTGCCGAGCTACCGGAAAACCGCTATTACATTTTTGGCCGTGACGGAGTGAAGAATCTCGCTGCCGGCATGAACGAAACATTCCTCGGTCACATTCCGCTCGTACAAAGCGTGCGCGAATCCGGCGACGCGGGCCGACCTGCTGTTTTTCAGGAAAATACCCCGACTGCAACGGCTTTTGAGGAATTAGTTGGTATCTTTGTAAAAGAAGTCGAAGCGATCAAAGCGCGGAAGGCTGTTAAAGCATAAAAAATGACGCTGGATAAAACCGAATTAAGTCAGAAAATCAATCTTTCGCTGGAGGCATTGCGTCCGCACCTGCATGCAGATGGTGGCGACATGGAATTGGTGGAGATCACGGACGAAGGTGTTGCTAAAGTTCGCCTGCTGGGCGCCTGCAGCGATTGTTCGATGAGCGTGATGACCATCAAAGCCGGTCTCGAAGAGGCTGTAAAGAAAGTAGCTCCGGAAATCGTCCGGGTGGAAGCGATACACGCCTAGTTGTCTCCTGTCCCCCGGTCCTACCTGTCGGTAGGCAGGCTTCAGTCTCCCATCGGTCAGAAGAACCAGCTTCTATTATGGAGACTTATTGATCACTATTCATACGAAAAACACGAGTTTTTGTAAAAAAGGCGTGGCGTTCTCTGCCAGAATCTCATACTTTATACTTCGCAAGCAGCTCGATCTGCTCTTCCGTCAGCAGATGCTTTTCGTTTTTGGGGTAGTTGAACAGCACCACGACATCCTCGCCTTCCGCGCAAAGATTTCCTTTTTGATCGTAGAGCGAATGGTGGAGCTGAAAGCTGGAATTTTTGATCCAGTCAACGCGGATCTCGAGCCGGATCGTTCCAGGATAATGTACGGGACGCAAAAACGAACAGGATGTTTTCGCCAGGGCCGGCCCTATTCTATCCGTCACATAAAGATCATTGATGCCCAGTGATTCCCAGAAATTTACCCGGGAAGCCTGGAGGTATTTAAAATAGGAAACGTTGTTGATATGGCCGAACAGGTCCATTTCACTCCAGTCGAGACGCAGCTCAAGTACATTGGCTTTCATGCAACAAAAATACGGGTTTCGACCACGGCAATACAATTTATTGAAAAGCCGCGCGTTAAATAAAACACATCGAAATCGGACTATTGAAAAAAAATTATTGAAAATAGTTAGTAAAAGCAACTATCTTTGATCCATCAACGTCTGACAAATGTGGTTGTGTTTCAGACAACTTTGTAGGTTCCCATAGGATGATAGCGCTGTAGGAATCAAACACGCCACTTACCACCGGGAAAACCCAATTTGCAATGATTGAAAAACATTGACAACATTGACCGGTGCCTGAACTTAGGACATAAACCAGTCAGTTAGATTAGCGATCCCCCGCTCGAATTTATTCGGGCGGGGGTTTGTTTTTTTAATGGATTTCAGGACAGCAAGACTTT
>DJFN01000118.1:0-7015 GCA_002432085.1 Flavobacteriales bacterium UBA5871 | reverse complement strand
CGCCGCGGCGGATAGTTGAAAGCGCTCTCCGCTACAGAGCTACACAAAAGAATTTTGAATATTAAAATTGATGCTGGAGACTGATCACAAAACAGATTCACAAGGTCGAAAGGATTCGTGTTGCAGACCGAACAACTGGAGACCGGTGACCGAAAGACTGGAGACTATTATCAGCTTTTCAGCTTACCGATAATGGAGGTTGTAGAAAATCCCGGAACGAGATCGACGGTCTGGATTTCACCGCCGTTGGCACGTACTTCCGTGCTGCCCACGATGTATTTTTTTGAAGAAGGATCGGTTTCTGCAGCATCGTAATCACCGCCTTTTACAAGAATATCCGGCATGATCTGCACGATCGTTTCCAGCGGCGTGTCGGTATCGAAAAACACCACCAGATCGACGAATTCGAGGCAAGCCATCACCAAACCACGAGCGGTTTCCGGGTTCACCGGGCGTTCCTCGCCTTTTCCGAGACGTTTTACCGAAGCATCGGTGTTCAGCGCCACGACCAGCTTGCTTCCAAGCTCAGCAGCTTCGGCCAGATACGTCACGTGTCCTTTGTGCAGAATATCGAAGCAGCCGTTAGTAAACACCACGCGCTCACCCGCATTTTTCCATTCGGCCACCTGTCGGGCGGCTTCACCGGTTGTACGAATCTTCAGGAGTACATTATCCAGCCTGCTCATCTTTCTTCGAATAATTTTTCGGCAACAATACCAGCGACAGCAATCCCAGCAGGATCATCATCAGCGTTTGCGACGACCAGATGATCATTCCGATCGCAAATCCGATTCCCTGCGCGGTTTCTTCTCCCAGCTCATCACCGAGGAAAAATGCCACAACCAATCCTACAACAAGCGGGAAAGCGCCGATACCGCCATTCGTAAAGGTAATACCAAGCGAACCGGCCACAAAACCGATCATAATACCGTCAAACGGGAAAGAGGCCGTTTCATCAAGCGACCAGAATGCGATCCAGAAATAGGTTAGGTAGCTTGCCCAGATGAACAGTGTGTGTGCCGCATAGCTGAACGGATTGCGGGAACGGAAAATGGCGAAAACGCCGGCAAAAACCTCTTTGATGAACTTCACGACTTTTGTACGCAGCTTCTCGAGGAAAATCAGCGCCAGGAGTCCGGCTACAAACAACAAAATGAAGGTGTAGAACACGACCGATTGCCACATCGAAGGCTCTGCTCCCGGTTTTGCAGCAAAGCGGTGCTGAATGTGGTACTTGATCTCCCAGAAATCTTCATAGCCGATCCAGGCCGTAAACAGCACGATGGCCATCAGCATCACGAGGTCGATAGCGCGCTCGGCAATGATCGTCCCGACCGATTTGGAAAACGGCACACCGTCCGAGCGGTAAAGCATCGCTGCACGTGTGGCTTCCCCGGCGCGCGGAATCGTCAGGTTCATGATATAACCGATCATCAGCGCGTGGTAGCGGTTCCAGAATTTCGTTTTGTAGCCCAGCGGCTCGAGCGTATACTTCCAGCGGTAAGCGCGGGAAAGCAGCGCCAGGAAGCTCATGACGAGCGACAATACGATCCAGAAGTAGTTGGCTTCTTTTAATTCACGGTAGAAATGCTCCCTTGTGGTGGGCGACATACTGTCGAAAAAATACCAAACGAGGTAAACGCCCAATAATAATGGAAGAACCGTCTTCAGGAGCGTTCCTATCCATTTCTTCACCATTATACCAGGAGATTGGTCAGCTCATCGGGGAAAACCAACGCCGGACGGAAGCCTTTCGCTTCTTCCATAGTCATGTAACCGTAGCCGATAATGATGATGAGATCACCCAATGCGACACGCCTTGCGGCCGGACCGTTCAGGCAAATCGTACCGGTGTTGCGGTCGCCGCGTATTACATAAGTCTCGAGGCGCTCGCCGTTGTTGATGTTCACGATCTGCACTTTTTCGCCTTCCACAAGATTGGCGGCTTCCATCAATGCTTCGTCGATCGTGATACTGCCGACATAATTCAGTTCGGCCTGTGTGACGCGAACGCGGTGAATTTTCGACTTAACTGCTTGTATTAACATGTTCTAAAAATCGGAGCAAATTTACGATTCATAATTCACAATGCAGAGTACAGGATGCAGAATTATATCTATTAGGTCAGTCTACGGTCTCCCGTCTGTACTAAAAATAAAAACACCCCGGGACTAATTGTCAGACGGAAGACGGGAGACAGAAAGACTATAGCTGCATGTTATCGATCAGGCGAACTTCTCCGCAGAACGCCGCAATACAGGCCGTAGCGCCTTCCACCCATGTTCCGTTCAGGTCCTGCAGCGTTGTCGGGTCAACGATGGAGAAATACTCCAGCTTCATATCAGATTGATTGAAATAAGCGATCGCCGATGCTTTCACTTCGGCCGGCGAATGGCTTTTTGCTTCTTCGGAAGCGCGGGAAAGCGTTCGGTAGATGTGCAGCGCTTCCTGTTTTTGTTCGTCCGAAAGACGCATGTTGCGGCTACTCATCGCCAGTCCGGACGGCTCACGCAGTGTCGGACAAGGAACGATTTCTACCCCAAAGCCGAGCTGTCGCACCATTTCCTTGATCACGGCTACCTGCTGGAAATCTTTCAGTCCGAAAAACGCTTTATCGGGTTGAACGATCTCAAAAAAGCGGCTCACGATCTGCACCACGCCATCGAAATGTCCGGGACGAAACTGACCTTCCATCACCGTTGCCAGGCTGCCCAGCGAAACGGTCGGATTCTTTGATCCTTCTGGATACATTTCAGCTACGGAGGGAAAAAACGCAATATCGCAACCGTGTGCTTCGAGCAAGGCGGCGTCTTTCTCCGGCGTTCGCGGATAAAGCTCCAGGTCTTTGGGATTGTTGAACTGCGTCGGATTCACGAATACGCTGGCAACGACGATATCCGTCTGCTGCTTCGCCCGTTCGATGAGTGCCATGTGGCCTCTATGGAGCGCTCCCATGGTTGGAACGAATCCGATCGTTTGTCCCGCATCGCGTGCGGCTGCTATAATTTCCCGGATCCGGGCTGCTGATTCCACTTTCCTCACCGTACTGGTTTTAAAAAAGGATGGCGGCAAAGCTATGTCAATAAATTGAGTTTTTTATCAGTGAACTGTAAATAGTGAACAGTGAACAGTTAGTAGTGAGCAGTGAACAGTTAGTAGTGAGCAGCTAGGTGAGCAGTTGGCAGTAAGCTGTGGATAGTTGATGTATATGACGATTAGTCCGGAAGAAGCTATTGTCAGATATTCTTCAGAAGCAACGCCTGGAAGCTGTTCACTACTCACTGTTCATTCTGAAAATGAATGCCTTTCAGATGGTTACCCTCCTACCCGGCGCAGGTTATTTTTAGATAAACTCGGTAGTTTCGCTCTTTTTCCGTACTTTTGTACCGTCTTATATCTAATTCTACGTGAATTCCTATGGAGAAAAAGAGAATTCTGTTCGTATCCCAAGAAATTTATCCATTTCTTCCGAAGTCCGAAATTTCGCATAATGCCCGAAAATTGCCTCAGGGAGTTCAGGAAAACGGGAAAGAAATCCGTGTATTCACACCCAGGTTCGGCAGTATCAACGAACGTCGTCATCAATTGCATGAAGTGATTCGCCTTTCGGGGATGAACATCATCATCGACGACCAGGATCATCCGCTGATCATCAAAGTTGCTTCGATCCCGACCGCGAGAATCCAGGTTTACTTCATCGACAACGATGAGTATTTCAAGCGCAAAGACAATGTGAGCAATGAAGACGGAAGCGACTATGTCGACAACGACGAGCGCAGCATGTTTTTCTGTCGCGGTGTACTCGAAACGGTGAAAAAGCTGGGCTGGAAGCCGGACGTAATCCATTGCCACGGCTGGATGACCTCGCTGATGCCTTTGTACATCAAGAAAATTTACAACAAAGACCCTCATTTTGCCGATACCAAAGTCGTCTACAGCATCTACGAAGACCACGAAGGCTTCTCCCAGCCATGGGATGCACGCTTCGCGGAAAAGCTGGCGTTCGACGGTTTCGGAGAGGAAGTAACTTCGCTCGTACAAAATCCGACGTCGGAAGCAATAACAAATGCTGCCGTTACGTTCTCTGATGGTGTTGTCCAAAGCAGCGAGCAAATTTCAAAAGAAATGCAGTCTGTATTTGACAAGGCCGCTTGCTTGAAATTGAATTACTTACCAGAAGAACACCTGACAAAAGGGCTTTCCGAGTTTTTTGATAAAGTCATTGAAGAAGGTGTATTG
The DNA here is from genome assembly GCA_002432085.1 of Flavobacteriales bacterium UBA5871. Lineage (GTDB taxonomy): Bacteria > Bacteroidota > Bacteroidia > Flavobacteriales_D > Crocinitomicaceae > Fluviicola. The sequence continues at coordinate 2,776 of DJFN01000118.1, read as the reverse complement.
ATTTAACTTTATGAATCACCCAAACTCTTTTAAAAGCTGGCGGAAAGTACTTGTTCTTTCCGCTGCTTTTTTATTGGTACTTGCAGCCGGAACTGCCTGCAAGAAAAAACCGAACACGATCGGAAGCGATGCGCTAGATCCGGAAGACCTGCTCGCATCAGGTGGAGTCGACACGTTTCAGCTGTATACGTTCTCCGAAACCGACGATTCAATCCGTACTGACGACCAGCTGTTTGCCTTGCTGGGCGCTTACCACGATCCGAAAATGGGCACCTTTGCCGCTTCGTTCTATACGCAGATCCGTACTTCCGGAACGCTTTCCATTCCACAAACGGCTACGATCGTCGTGGACTCGATGGNNGACGTTCGAAGTGTACCGTCTCGACGACAGCCTGAGCATCAGCTCCAGCTATTATGCCAACAGCACCAAGCCGCACCAGGGAGGAAACCTGATGGACCCGAACTATCCGGCTACGATCGCTCCCGATCCGACAGGCGAAGTTCGGTTAGGAAACGATACGGTTCCGGCCCAGCTGCGTCTGCACCTTGATCCGGCCCTCGGCGCCAGCCTGCTCGAAGATGCCAAAAACGGCAATGCTGCTTTCGCTGACAACACGGTCTTTACAACGACTTACTTCAAAGGTCTGCACGTTAAGGTAACCAACGAAAATCCGGCATACGGAACGGGTGGCGTGTTCTACTTCCGCACCAATGATCCGAGCACTAAGCTCACGGTGTATTACCACCTTCAGGGCGAAACGGACCCGTTGGAATACGACTTCCTGATCAATAACAACTGTGCGGATTTCAATCACATTACCATCAACAATACGGGTTACAACGTTCAAACGATCATCGACAACCCGGATAACAACGACCGCAAGCAGTTTTACGCCCAGGCGTTCAAAACCCGTGGCGGTGTTCGCATGCCCGGATTGAATAATTTGCCGAAGAAAGCCATCGTTCACGATGCGCTGCTGGTACTGCCGATCGCCTACCAGGCCGGAAGCGTTTATTATCCAAGCACAACCATTCTCGTCGGTTACAAAAACAGCGAAGGAAAAGTGATCGGATTCGACGACGTGGCTTACGACATTAATTCCCGCAGCTACCGCATCAACATCCGTAATTACGTACAATCGGTCGTGCTTGGCGATGCCGACAACACCGGACTGTATTTCTATCCGCTGTTCATGGGTGGAACCGCCGATCGCATTATTTTCAACGGACCGAACACTACCAACAAAGACAAGCCGAAACTGATTGTTAAATACACTGAATATTAGAAAGCCATGTGTGGAATTGTTGCTTACATAGGAAAAAAAGAAGCCTATCCCATCCTGATCAAAGGGTTAAAAAGACTCGAATACCGTGGTTATGACAGTGCCGGAATCGCCTTGCTGAATCAGCAGGATATCCGCATGTACAAACGCCAGGGGAAAGTTTCCAACCTGGAAGAATTTTCGGCCGGTGAAGACCTGACCGGTTACGCCGGAATCGGGCATACCCGCTGGGCAACGCACGGTCCGCCGAACGACATCAACGCACACCCGCACATGACCTCTTCCGGTCATATCGCCTTGATTCACAACGGCATTATTGAGAACTACAACTCACTGCGTGAAGAATTGAAAACCCGCGGCTATGTTTTCAAAAGTCAGACCGACACGGAAGTACTCGTGCACCTCATCGATGACATTCAGAAACAGGAACAGGTTGATCTGGCGGAAGCCGTTCGTCTGGCGTTATTGAATGTGATCGGTGCCTATGCGATCGTGGTGCTTTCGGAACAAAACCCGAATCAGCTTATCGCGGCGCGTAAAAGTAGTCCGCTGGTAGTGGGAATCGGAAAAGAGGGCGATTTCTTCCTCGCTTCCGACGCTACGCCAATTATCGAATACACCAACCAGGTGGTTTACCTCGAAGACGAGGAAATCGCTATCGTTGACCTGCGGGACGGCCTGAAGATCGTTAACATTCGCAACCAGGAGAAAACGCCCTACGTTCAGGCGCTGGAGCTCCAGCTCGAAGCCCTCGAAAAAGGTGGCTACGAGCACTTCATGCTGAAAGAGATCCACGAGCAGCCGCGTTCTATCCGCGATTGTTTCCGCGGACGTCTCAACGCAACGGAAGGCTGGGTTTCACTGGGCGGAATCAAGGACTACGAGCAGAAAATGATACAGGCGCAGCGCCTGATTATGGTAGCCTGCGGAACATCCTGGCATGCCAGCCTCGTAGGTGAATATCTCTTCGAAGATCTGGCACGCATCAACGTGGAAGTAGAATACGCAAGCGAATTCCGTTACCGCAACCCGATCATCAACGAAAACGATATCGTGATCGCTATTTCCCAATCCGGTGAAACGGCCGATACACTCGCAGCACTCGAGCTGGCAAAATCCAAAGGCGCTACCATTCTCGGTATTTGCAACGTGGTTGGATCATCGATTTCCCGTATCACCGACGCCGGATCATATACCCACGCCGGACCGGAGATCGGAGTAGCTTCGACCAAAGCATTTACCGCGCAGGTGACCGTGCTCACGCTCATGGCGCTGCGACTGGCCTATAAGAAAGGAACCATCAGTCAGACAAAGTATCACACAATGCTTTCCGAGCTGGAAGCGATTCCTGAGAAGGTAAAAGCCGTGCTCGAGCGCAACAAAGACATCGAAGCGATCGCAGCGGCTTACAAAGACGCACGCAATGCACTCTACCTTGGTCGTGGAAGCTCATTCCCGGTAGCACTCGAAGGCGCGCTGAAGCTGAAGGAGAT
>DJFN01000043.1:1208-10958 GCA_002432085.1 Flavobacteriales bacterium UBA5871 | reverse complement strand
CGTCGAAGAAGTGATGACCACGACGCAGGTACAGTTCCGTCATATCCGACGGGTAATGTGTGCGCGAGCCGCCTGAAACGGCCAAAGCTCCTGCGATAATTGCACTTGTGCTTGTTCCGGAATAGAGGTCGACCCAGGAAGAAAGATGGGTCTGTGGCATGTATTCGTTGAGCTGCGCTTCAAGGAACGACAGAAACCTTAAGGGAATCAGTCCCTTTTTCCCACCTCCGTCGATGGCAACTACTACTCTATACTTGCAAGTCATGGTCCTATCAAGTTACCACACTTGCCAGCTGTCTTTCTGTTAATTTGTTTGAATAGGGATTCCTGCCGAGAATTTACCCTAGTAGAATGATTATTTACTTCACGCGCAGCGATTGTCCGACCTGTAACGTTTTAGTCGGGCGGATTCCGTTCAGGCTGCAAAGGCGTGAAACGGTGGTGTTGTTGCGTACTGCGATCTCGGAAAGCGTATCACCCGGACGGACCTTATAGTATTTACGCGAGCCGGAAGCTGTTGCAGAAGCCGTCTTTTTCTGTACGGAAGCAATGGATTCCCCGTGCTCTTCCAGGTCGGTTGGCTTGGCTCCCGGACGGAAGAGGCCTCGGTGGACCATCAGGTTTTCGTCCTTGCAGGTTTTCTTGGTGAAGTCGATAATTTGCTCAGGGTTCATCGGCGCATCGTAGAAACGCACTTCGAAGTGAAGGTGTGCTCCGTAGGAATGGCCGGTGTTTCCACCCAATCCGATCGGCTCGCCGGCAGCTACTTCCTGATCCGGAGCTACGAGGTGCTTGCTCAGGTGAGCGTAGAAGGTTTCGAGTCCGTTGTAGTGGCGAACGATCACAAGGTTACCGAAACCGCCATCGTTGTATTTCGCGTAGCGCACTTTTCCTGCCCAAGCTGAAACAACCGTATCACCTACTTCGAGGTCGATATCGATTCCGTTGTGGTAGCGACCGTGACGGAAGCCGTAGCGGGATGTTACAACGCCCGGTGAAGGAATAACGAATTCGCGGTGTGCTTCGTCCGTCACACACAGCCAGAGCGTATCACTGAGCTTGTTGAGGTCGTTTCCGCGATCGGAAGTATAGCAAACGTCGTTGTCCCACGTCTGAACGAAGTTCAGCGAAGAATCGGACGTAACGATATCATGGATTTTTTCATTCAGGATCCCGTCGAAGGTAGCATCCTCCAGGTAACGCCAGGTGCGGTTGCCGTAGATCACCATGGTACCTTGGGCGGTTTTAACGGTGTCGACGATAGATTGGCCGAAAGAAAAAGAGCAGATGGTCAGGAAGGAGAATAGGAATGATACTTTCATTACGGAGTTTTTGATTCACGTACTGTGGGTTCGGGGGCAAAGATATTACAAAAAAATCGGAACTTTCCGCATAAAACGGGCTTAATTGTTCATAAAGCCACGTTAAAAAGTTGTGAAGCCCGCAGTATCAGCGAAAAAGCGAGCGTTCAGAAATTTACTCGAACACAGCTGTGTTTTGCTCGATCAAAGCCATTTTACAATCAATTCAATGGACAATTGACAGTTGACAATGGACATTTTGAATTCACAATGCAGAATTCAGAATGCACAATTTTTTGGCACATCTCTGCAATACGGTTTCGTTACTAAGTGACGTACTGCGGTTGCTTTCCCACAAATACACGAATATGAATAAGCTTCAATGCAAGCGAATATTCACGAAATTGTCAGCGTTGCCGACAATAGGCTAAAGCAGAACCTCCACAATTATACATTCTGAATTCTGAATTCTGAATTTACCTGACTTCCATGATGATCACATCGTAGAAAACGCTTTCGTTTGGTTTTACGAGGTTCGTCAATCCCGATGTTCCATAGGCTTGTGACGGCGGAACGAGGATCCACAGCTTGTCGAANNAAGCCGGGAACGAGCCCGTGGTCTTTCATGTTGAAGACGAACGGAATGTTTCGCTGATAGGAATTATCGTATTTCGGATTGGTCTTCGTTCCTACAAAATAGTGCAGCGCCACGTCTGATTGATCGGTAATCACCGTATCCTTGTTCTCCGGGCGTTCTTCCAGCAGCCAGACTTTCGTTCCATCCACCGTACGCGTCGGCGCAATCCTCTTCCCTATCCGCAGGAAAATGATGTTGGGCGAGTTGGGCGGAATTAGTCCCGGAACACCTTTTTTGCCACGCGCGAGGTTGGCCGGCAGGAAAATTTCCACGAAATCACCCGAACGCAGCTCGCTCATGGCCATATCCCAGCCTTTGGTCTGCATACCGTAGCCAACGAGGAACGGGATCATGTCGCGCTTTAACAGGTGATTGCCATCAACGACCTGACCGTTGTCCAGCTTCACTTTAAAGTTGATTTCATAAACTTCGCCTTCTTTCAGCTGCTCTCCGGTTCCTTTTTCAAACCACTGGATTTTCATCCCGTTGGCGAATTGCTTTCTATCGACGATGGTTTTCTTCGGTTCCAGCAATTGCTCGGCTGTGAGCTTGTCTTCTTTTGGCTCCCGGGTTGTCTGCACCGTTTCCGGTCCTTTTTTTTCTTCTACTCCGGAAGGGGTACAGGCGCACAAAAGCAGCCCGAGGCCAGCGTAAATGCCTATTTTCATACAAGCGCTATTAATTCTATGTCTACGACGATGGTTGTCAATGGCGGAATTTTGTCCAGATCGCCGATCAATCCGTGAGCAAGGTGGCTTGGAATGATCAGCCTGGCTTTTTCACCTACCCGCATTTTCTTGATTCCTTCCTGGATACCGCTTTCGATGTTGCTTTTGTCGATGCGGAACACTTCCAGCTCATCGGATTTGGTCCGGTAGCATTCCGTGCCGTCGAGCAGCGTAACGACGTATTGTACTTTCGCATCCTGTCCGGGAGCGGCCTGCGGACCTTTTCCTTCTTTGATACGGATGTAGCGCAATCCCGAGCCGGTTGATTCGGCTTCCAGGTTGTCGTGCTGCGCCAGGTAAAGACGGATCTGGATGTCTTCCTCCTTTGCAAAGTCCTTGTTCATTTTCGTCGACTTCGCGTTGTCCCAGTCGGGCGCCGGCTTTTCTTTCTTCGGCTCTTCACCGCAGGCCGAGGCCAGCAAAACGGTCGTTAAAGCGATCCAAAGGGTATTTTTCATGCTGAAGGAACGTATTCGGGTACAATGGTTACAAATCGCTCGATCGTGCGTTCCAGCGAATCGTCGGAAGCACCGCCGGAAGCGTACATGTGTCCGCCGCCGGCAAAATGGGCTGAAGCCAGCTCATTGACTTTCCAGTTGCCTTTCGAGCGGAAGGAAATCTTGACTTTATTATCTTTTTCCATAAAGAGCACCGCCATGCTGATACCTTTGATACCGAGAATCTGGTTGACCAAGCCTTCGGTATCGCCTTTCTGGTAATGGAAACGCTCGAGCTCTTCGGCCGAAAGCGACACATACGCCACCGGAAGGTTCGGCAGGCAAACGAGCTTTTCCGACAGCGCAAAACCACGCAAGCGGATGCGATCGATGGTATTCGTATCGTAAACCTGCTCATGGATGCGGAAATGCTGCACGCCGATTTTCAGCAGATGCGCCAGTATTTCATGGGTTTTTGGCGAAACGGATGGAAAACGGAACGAGCCCGTATCGGTCATCATGCCGAGGTAAATGCAGTTCCCGATTTGTTCGTCCAAGGAAGCCAGTTCGCCCGCTGCTTCCAGCCATTCGTAAATAAGTTGTGCCGTGGAACAGATCTCCGGACGGGAAATAACGTATTCGCAGAAATCGGCTGGATGCAGGTGATGATCGATCATGATCTTTCTTCCGGGCGCACTTTCCAAAGCCGGCTTCATATCGTTTCCTACGCGACCGGGCTCGTTGAAATCGAGGCAGATAACCAGCTCTGCCGCATGCAGAAGCTCTGCTGCTTTTTCGGGCTGTTTTTCCCAGTCCACGATGGTCTCCTGGCCTTCGAGCCAGTGCAGGAATTCGGGCGCCGGATCAGGATGTACGACCGTAACGTTCTTTCCCCATTTTTTCAGCAAATGGTACATAGCCAGTGAGCTGCCGATGGAATCCCCGTCGGGAGATTTATGGGAAACGATCGCGATCGTCTCTGCCTGCCGGATGGCCGTTAATATGTTTGCTTCCGTTGTCATATCAATTAAAAAAGCCTCACGATCAGCAGTACTGAAAGGAGAGGCTTTTTCTATAAGTTTTGTTGTTTAGAATCCGAGCTTGGTAGAGCGCTTGTCTTCTACCAATACGCCAACGCATTCCGGTTTTTTCGCATCGCCGCCTGACAAAGTTACGGCAACGAATACTTTACGTGTCTTATCGGTTGTGAATTCGAGCGGCGCGCCACCTGCATCAGCAGAAGTTGCCAGCACGTGTTTCACACGCTTGAACGTTTCTTTTCCGTCGACCGTTTTCTTCTCCACGATCATTTCGTAGACTTCGTAAGTCAGTGTTCCGGCCGAAGAATTATAGGCTTTGGATGAAAGGCGGTAGTCCATTCCCTGCTGGGCGATGAACGACATTTCATAGGTTTCTCCCGATTTCACCGACCCGGTACGGGATTGCGAGCTCACTTCGTAAGTATCGCCTTTTTTCGATTTTCCTTTAACGAACGTTTCCGGCGCCGGGCATTGTGCGTGGGAAACCGTTACAGAAATGAGCAGGAATGTCAGTATTGCAGATCTCATGAATGTGTGTTTTAGTTAGTTGCGGTAATTTTATTGCGAAGCTCGCTGATGCGTGCTTTCAGGTCGTTGAAGCATTTCTCGGTCATTTTGCACTGCTCGCCTCCGGAGAAGTTGAGCTTGCCGTTTGCATTTTCCACTTTGGTCTCGCTGGAAGAGCAATCCATGGTGTTGTAAATGTCGAGAATACCGGAAATAGCTGATGTGTAGCTTGCCACATCTTCGTTATCCTGGTAAGAAACGAGAAATTCCATCAGGTTTTCCGCCACGAGCTTCTGATCGGCAATCGCCTGCTCGAGCTTAGGACTTTTTCCGTAGCCTTTGGATGTTCCGATCATGAGGTACATGGACTCCACCCAGCCGCCAACCAGCATCAGGGAAAGCTCGTTTCCTTTATCGATCTCGATCAGACGCTGGAACGTCTTATTATAGGTTTCGTCACTCAGACGGAAGAGCGAATCCGCATTTCCATCCCATTTCTTGGCCAGCTCGCCCAGCTCTTTTCCGAAGACCTGCGCCACACCGATGTCGTTTCCAAGCTTTTCGAGCTTTCCGAAATACGTGAGGTATTTGTTGGTCTCGTTATAGCTTGTCAGGTAAGCTACATCGGCCGTGTAAACACCGAAGTTCAATGCTTTCTGGGCAGAAGTCCCGTACTTGTCGGCAAGATTCGGATCGTGCATGATCCCGAAGTTTTTCTGACCGTCCATTTTGGAGATCAGGGCAAACTGTTCTGACGGCGAAGGAATGTTGAAGTCAATGGCCGTTTGCTGAGTCTGCTCAGTAGTGTCTGTAGTGTCAACGGTCTGTTTTTGTTCTTCGCCCCCGCATGCGTATACGAGTAGCGTCAAACCAGCGAATAGATACAACGATTTTCTCATTGGTGCGTGTTTTACAGCTGCTAAACTAATACTTTTTTTGTAGTGAACAGTGAATAGTGAACAGCGGGCAGTTTTGCTGTGAAGGGAACAGTTGTCAGTGAACAGAGCTATCGTTGGTACACCTCTGTTCACTGCTTACTGTTCTCTGTTCACTTATTTAAGTTTCTGTGTTTCTGCAATAATGGCTTGTTTCAGCGTGTCGGATACCTGTACGAGCGGCAAACGCATATCCGGACGCATCCAGCCGAGTTCTTCAAGCGCTATTTTCACTCCACCCGGGTTTCCTTCGGCGAAGAATAATTTCGTTACGGGTAACAATGCGTAATGTGCTTTGCGGGCCGCCGCGAAATCGCCTTTCAAAGACGCGTGTACCATTTCGGCGAACAATTTCGGGAATGCATTCGCTACAACGGAGATCACACCGTCGGCACCGGCTGCGATGAGCGGCAGTGTAATGGCGTCGTCGCCCGAAAGCAAGAGGAAATCGGCTGGCTTGTTGCGAATGATCTCCATAATCTGCTAGAAATTGCCGGAAGCTTCTTTCATCGCCACGATGTTTTTGATCTCGGCCAGCTCAAGTGTTGTTTCGGCTGTCATATTCGAACCGGTTCTTCCCGGAACGTTGTACAGAATGATCGGCAGATCGGTTGCATTGGCGAGCTCTTTGTAATGCGCCACGAATCCGCGCTGAATCGGCTTGTTATAATAAGGTGCAACCGAGAGAATTCCGTCGACGCCTTCCGGTACGTTTCTGAGCGCTTCGCAAACGTCGGCCGTGTCGTTCCCACCAACGCCGTAAACGATCGGCAAACGGCCGTTATTTTCTTCGATCACCGTTGCGAGCACCTGTTTCTTTTCCGCAGGTTTCAGGGTTGGCGATTCTCCCGTAGTACCTTGTACGACGAGAAAATCCGTTCCACCATCGATTTGCTCGCGCACCAGACGGCGCAAGGCGTCAAAATCGATGGTCAAATCAGCTGAAAATGGCGTCACCAATGCTACGCCGGATCCTCGGAAATGTCTCATAATTCTGTTTTTAACAATAAAGGTATAAAATTAACAAAATGTTCAAATGTGAATCGCACGATTTCAACCATGCTATCTTTTTGTGCTTGCAAAGTTACCTTAAATGATCGTTTTTTACAGCATGAAAAAACTGCTCCTTTTCCTGTCGCTTTGCTGGACTTCCTTTTCGTTCGCTCAAACCTTTCATTTCGAGGACACGTGTACGACGCTGATCAAGACTACATCACAGTCGCCGGCCCACTGGTACATTGAGATTTTCAACGATACCGGTGTCGATACGATGCTTCGCTGGAAGGCTTATTTTGAGGAAATTCCGGCCGAATGGAACATCAATTTCGATGTGCAAACGCAGAGCTGGCCAACGGTCAACGACGGCGACAGCGCCGATTTCGTCCTTCAGCCGACAGCAGAATTTCCTCAAAAGCTGATCATCGGGGCCATGCTGAACGACACTCCCGGAAACGGAACCGTGTTTTTCGATATATACGATCCCGATTTTCCTTCCGTTCGGCAAACGATCTGCTACGAGTTTATCGTGACTTCTGTCGTAGGTCTCGACGAATTGCAGGAGATCCCGTTTATCCGTTTTAAAGAAAACGCGCTCGTAATTAACAACGGACAGGAAACAACGCTGGAAGTTTATGCGCTCAACGGGCAAAGACTGGTTCAACAAACGAGCAGCGATCGCTTCGATTTAAGCGGGATCGCTTCGCAAACGGTCTTGCTGCATCTTCACCAAAACAGTAAACGTTATATCGTTCGAACATTTATTCCCTGACGCTTTTAAGAAATCATCTTTACAAAATCCGCTTCTGAAAGAATCGTAATCCCAAGTGATGTCGCTTTTTCCAGCTTGGCAGGCCCCATGTTTTCGCCTGCAAGCACGTACGACGTTTTCGCCGAGATCGAACCGACATTCTTTCCTCCGTTGCGTTCGATCAGCTCTTTGATCTCGTCGCGACTGAAATTGGTGAATACGCCCGAAACCACGAACGTTTTCCCTTCCAGCAGGTTCGAGTCAAGCGTTGCTTCTTCTATTTCGAACTGCAAACCGGCAGCTTTCAGTCGTTGAATCGTTTTTAGCGCGCGCTCGTCGGTAAAGTACTGCTGTACGGCAATGGCGATCTTTTCTCCGATCTCTTCCACAGCTACGAGCTCGTCGTAACTGGCTGTAATCATCGCGTCGATGTTCTTGAATGCCTGGGCGAGCTTTTTCGCAACGGTTTCGCCCACAAAACGGATTCCCAAAGCAAACAGCACGCGTTCGAACGGAACGCTTTTCGAATCGGCAATTCCTTTCAGGACGTTATTAGCGGACTTATCGGCCATGCGCTCGAGGTTCACTACCTCATCGAAGGTCAGATCGTACAGATCGGCAACCGTGCGCACAAGGTCTTTCTGGTAAAGCGCGTTGATGGTTTCCGCACCGATTCCGTCGATATTCATCGCTTTGCGGCTGATGAAGTGCTCAATGCGGCCTTTCACCTGCGGCGGGCAAACCTGATCGTTGAGGCAATAATGCTGTGCTTCTCCTTCGCGACGGTGCAATTCCGACTGACATTCCGGACAGAGTTCGATGTAATGGATTTTCTGAGCGTCAGGTGTGCGTTTTTCGACGTTCACGCCAACGATTTTCGGGATGATCTCCCCTCCTTTTTCCACGTAAACCGCATCGCCGAGGTGTAAATCGAGCTTTTCGATCTGATCGGCGTTGTGGAGCGAAGCACGTTTCACGACCGTTCCGCCCAGCAGTACCGGTGTCAGATTGGCTACCGGGGTGATCGCTCCCGTTCGGCCAACCTGGTACGTAACGGTTTCGAGCTTCGTTTCCACGCGTTCGGCCTTGAATTTATAGGCGATAGCCCAGCGCGGCGATTTGGCCGTGAAGCCGAGGTCCTGCTGCTGGCTGTAGCTGTTGACTTTGATCACGATACCGTCGATCTCGAACGGCAGGTTGTAGCGTTCTTTGTCCCAGTAATGGATGAATTCCATGATGCCTTCCACGCTGTCGGTCTTGGCAATGTAGCGCTGCTCGATGGAAGGCGTTTTGAAGCCCCATTCCTTAGCGGTCATCACGCTGTCCCAATGCGTTTCGAAGGGCAGATCGTCGCCGTAAACGCCGTAGAGAATGCAATCCAGTCCGCGCTCGGCAACCACACGTGAATCCTGTGATTTCAGTGTTCCGGAAGCAGAGTTACGCGGATTGGCAAATACCGGCTCGCCGATCTCTTCGCGCTGACGGTTCATGGCTTCAAAGGCTTTTTTCGGGAAGAAGATCTCGCCGCGGATCTCGAAATCGTCGGCTGTGGTTCCTTTCAGCGACAACGGCACGCTGCGGATGGTTTTCACGTTGTTGGAAACTTCCTCGCCGCGGGTTCCGTCGCCACGGGTAACGGCATGAACGAACTGACCGTTGCGGTAGCTGATGCCGATCGCTACGCCGTCGTATTTGAGCTCGCAGACGTATTCCAGCGGCTCGCTCACACCTTTTTTGAGGCGCTCGGCCCATTCCACGATCTCTTCTTCGGAATAGGAATTCGACAGCGACAGCATCGGGTAACGGTGAACGATGGTCGCAAATTTTTTCGTGATATCGCCACCGACGCGTTTGGTCGGACTCAACGGCGAAACAAACTCGGGAAACTGTGCTTCCAGGTCCTGGAGCTCGCGTAGAAGCGTATCGAATTCCAAATCGGAGATCACCGGCTCGCTTTCGACGTAATACAGGTGATTGTGATGGTTCAATTCGGCGCTGAGCGCTTCGATGCGGGCTTTTGCTTTATTCGGATCCATGGAAATTGTTTCTTCTTGCACAAATATACTTTTTGTGAGTTTGTACATAGATTAAAGAATCATTCTTTCACCACAATCTATAGCAGACTNNAGCTTTTGTGTCTTTTGTGGTGAAGAAAAAATTAAGAGCCTCTTCTTGTTTTTGAAGGGAAACTGTAGGAAACACCGACGCGAACGGTCGACATTCTAAACGCCAGCGCTACGAATTGATACGGCCATCCTTTGGGGTAAAGCTGAAAGTCATAATACACCTGTTCATAGTCGCCCGTGGATTCGTTATACATCCAGACGAGCTCTTCGGTGTTGAAATCCGAAAGTCGGACCTGGAACTGGTTAAAGACCGGCAGGTTGTAATCGACAAAGCCGTTCAGACTTCCGCCGC
>DJFN01000043.1:0-1203 GCA_002432085.1 Flavobacteriales bacterium UBA5871 | reverse complement strand
GCCGGCCATTTCGTTCCGTAGTCGATCGATATATGGCCCGAGAACGTTGTATCGCTGCCGCCGCCGAGACTACGGCCATAGTATTGCTCGGACAGCTGGTTGCCGACATAGACGATATTGCGGATCCGGACACCGACGTAAGGTCTCAGGATGCTGCGTTCGCGCAGACGAAACGCATGGGAAACGGTCAGCGGAATATCCAGCATCAGCGGCATGGCAGTTTCCGNNGTTCCGTGATGAAATGATCTTTCTGGTCTTTAAAATTGATCGTTGTGAACCCGCCTCCCGGTTCGTTGATGACAAGCACTTCCGGATTGCTGAATTTCAGGTTGTATTCCGCGAACATGGCTCCTACGCCGAGTCCGAAGCTGAATCCCCATTGCCGGCGATTGACCTGTTGGCGGTAAAATACCGAACAGCCGTTGACTTTCGTGGTACTAACGTTCCAGTTGGAAGGCGCCGAGCCGGCTTGCGTTCTGGCAAGAGAGAAATTGCCGCCTGTTTCATAAGCTACGCCGAAAGTTCGTTCGAAGCGTGGAAACTGGTAAGCAGCCCGGAGTCTTTTCCTGGAACCGTCGGATTCGGATTCATCTGTCTGTGAGAAAGAGAAGAATGCGGCAAGCAGTGGCAAAGCAAGTAGCAATAAGGGTTTCATAGACGGTGATTTTGAGACTAAAGTACCGCTTTCGGTCTATCGTACGATCACGCCTTTTTTACGGCCGACAACATCCGTGGCTTGCCCTGCAGGTCGTTCAGGATCTCAATCGAATGGAACTCATTGGTAGCCTGAATCATTGCTTTCGTTTCGTCGGCATAGCGCTCGTGCAGCTCGAAGTACAATTTTCCACCGATTTCCAGCGAAACGATCGATTTTTCGGTGATTTCCCGGTAAAACAGCAACGGATCGTTGTTTTCCACGAATAGCGCCATGTGCGGCTCGAAATCCAGCACGTTCGTATGCATTTCCAGCTTGTCTTTTTCAGGAATGTAGGGCGGATTGGAAACGATAATATCCGCTTTTACCGAATCGTTATCCGGAGCCAGCGCGTCTTTCTGTTCGAAGCGCATATCGAGATGTAGCTCATTTGCGTTTTGACGAGCAATTTCTAATGCTTCCGTTGAAAGATCGTAACCGATAACAGTTGCTTTCGGAAACCGGTTCTTCAAAGCCAGCGCGATACAACCCGAGCCTGTACACCAGTC
>DJFN01000073.1 GCA_002432085.1 Flavobacteriales bacterium UBA5871 | reverse complement strand
CAACCTGGCCGACGGGCGCGGTGATTTCTTCCTGAAAGGTGAAATGGGCAAAGACTTCCACGTTTATTATAAAGGAGAAGAATTAAAGTACATCGACCGGTCACTGCACTACAAAGGCCAGAAGCTGAATCCACCTTTACAGTTAAAGATCAATCAGGCTGCCGACTCGGCTACGGCTTACTTATACATTATTACGTTCCTGCATTTGCTGCACATTATCGTTACGCTGATCTACATGCTGCGAATGTCAATCCGCTCATTCACAGGAACCTTGGCTAACAATGATTACCTGTCCATTCGCGCGGGTGCTATCTTCTGGCACTTTTTGGGCTTATTGTGGATCTATTTGTTGCTTTTTTTACTTTTTATTCATNNTTCATTAAACTTGCACAAAAAATTTTCAAATGGCAGGACACGCTACAGCACACGTTGATTCAGGTTCACTTTGGGGAGGTAAGGTTTCTCCGTTCAGTGTGAGCTATGGAAAATTGATGATGTGGTTCTTCCTCGTTTCGGATGCATTGACATTCGGAGGGTTATTGGTTGCATACGGATACACGCGCCACACAACGGAAAGCGCATGGCCGATCGGTGAAGAGACATTCGACTCGCTTCCGTTCCTCGGTCACGGTTACCCGCTGATGTATGTCGCCCTGATGACCTTCATCCTCATCGTATCTTCCGTAACTATGGTACTGGCTGTAGAAGCCGGTCACCGTATGGATAAAAAAGGCGTAATGAAGTGGATGATCGCTACGATCATCGGTGGTTTCTTCTTCCTTGGCTCACAGGCCTGGGAGTGGTCTCACTTCATCCACGGTTCCCATTTCGGATCTGTTGAGCTGGCAGACGGTTCACGCGCCATCGTAAAAGGACACTTCGGTGAGTTCGAAAGCTTCAAAGTAGTGAAGGCTGGAAAACACCATAAAGAAGGTGAAGTGATCAAAGAATCTCCGGATGAATTGTTCCACCACTTCCGCTACGCAGCTATGAACGGTCTGGTGAAAGACAACCAGATCACCCTGCACGACGGTTCCGTTGCAACATGGAAACGTCAGCACGACCACAACCTCGAGCTGATCGTTAAAACAGACGGCAACGACAAAGCATTGACAAAACGCACAGTAATCAGCGGAAAAGAAGCTGAGAAAATGTACTGGGATGCAATTAACAGCGGTGAGAAAGGCCGTGTGATCTACGGAGCAGACCTGAAGTCGAACGAATACGGTCCGTCACAATACGGTCAGTTCTTCTTCTTCATTACCGGATTCCACGGATTCCACGTATTCTCCGGTGTGATCATCAACATCCTGATCTTCCTCGGTGTTGCACGTGGTACTTACCACCGTCGCGGACACTACGAAATGGTTGAAAAGACCGGTCTCTACTGGCACTTTGTAGACCTTGTATGGGTATTCGTATTTACCTTCTTCTACCTCGTTTAATTCTTCTTACAACATCATTCTATCATGGAAAGAGACGATATTATTGAATACTCACTGGATGCTCACCACAGCGAGCAGGAAGGTAAAAAAATCCGTCGCAAGATCTGGGTTGTTACGGCAATCCTGACGGTGATCACAGCATTTGAAGTTGCGCTGGGCTCATTGGTAAAACAAAGCTCCGATTCATGGATTTACGTGAAGATCCTCTTCATCCTCCTCACGATCCTGAAAGCCGGTTACATCGTAATGACCTTCATGCACCTTGGCGATGAGAAACGTGTACTGAAGTACTTCATTCTCGTTCCTTACGCTTTATTCATTATCTACCTGATATTTATTGCCCTGACAGAAGCATTGGCTGTCAACGGCGCCTGGAATACTTACGGAGGTTAATCCTTAACCGATGGCTAAAAGAAAAACAAAAGCCGTACCGATACTAGCTCTGCTGCTCTTATTCGGTCCGGCTTTTTTATTGATCTTTATTGGAACCCGCGGCTGCGAGCACAAATTCAAAGAGCTCGACGATTACGGCCCCATTCCCGCTTACAGCTTCACCGATCTGAAAGGTAAAGTCTATACAAACGCTTCGTTCAAAGATCAGATCGTGATCATCACAACCCTGCAGCCGAGCTGTCCGGATAGCTGTGCGATCTCTACATGGCAAATCGATCAGCAGATCTACCAGATGCTGCGAACCAACCGGAAAAAGCTCGGACACGTAAAGCTGGTTTCTTTCGTGACCGATGGACAAGGCAATGCTTCGAACAAGCTCCACGAAGTTGCGTCGACATTGTACGACCAGGTCGAAGGCTACGATCCGACTATCTGGATCCTTGCCAACGGAAACGCACGCGACGTATTCAATATGCAGCACAATGGCAAATCGCTGCTGCAGAAAGGACCGAAATACTTCGGAGGCGAAGCATTCCAGGAACTCATGCTGCTGGTCGACAAAAGCAATCACCTGCGTATGGTGCTTTCGGGTAAAACGGAAAGCATGGTTCGCAAAATGAAACAGCACGTCGCCCTGCTCGATAAACAATACGATAAAGCAAAAAAGACGAAAAAGCAATGAAACAGCCGTTAGCATACGCTTCACTGATCTTACTGCTATTCGTTTCTTCCTGTAATTCCACTCCCGAAAAAAAAACGCGGGCTTTACCTTACATGGGTAATTTCGACATTGTGACCTATGAGCAGGATGGCGAGGTGCATGTAGACAGCGTTTTTCCGAAAATCCCGGCATTTCGTTACCTGAACCAGGATTCGGTGATGATCGCTTCCAAAGACCTGAAAGGAAAAGTCTGGATCGCGAATTTCTTCTTCACCTCGTGTCCGTCTATCTGTCCGCCGATGACCGCGCAGATGAAACGGCTCAACATCCTGACGAACGACATCAACGAGCACCTGCAATACCTGTCGTTCAGCATCGATCCGAAGACCGATCAGCCACACGTTTTGCGGAACTACATTCGTCAGAACGGTATTCAGGCCAACAACTGGTATTTCTTTACCGGGGATGAGGCCAAAACGCACGAACTGGGCGTGAAACACTTCCTTGTAAATGCCGAAGCGAACGGAGCAGCACCGGGTGGTTTTGCTCATTCTGATTATTTCGTCCTGGTCGATCACGAAGGCTACGTGCGCGGTGTGTATCACGGCACGATCACCGAAGAAGTCGATCAGCTCAACAAAGACGTACGCAAACTGTTAACCATCGAATATGGAATCGACTGTAAAAAACACTAAAACGCAGCGTCGGCTGATCGTTGCTGCATCTATCGCCATTCCGCTGGTGGTAGCCGTTTTGTTCGGCGTGAAAATCGAAGGCGTTGATCTCCGTTTTCTTCCTCCGATCTATGCGGGAATCAACGCTGCGACGGCCATTTTGCTTGTCGCCGCGCTTGTATTCGTAAAACAAAAGAAATTCAAGCTCCACGAGCACGTGATCAAAGTTTGTATCGTGTTGTCGCTGCTGTTCCTGGCTTGCTACGTCGCTTATCACATGACATCCGATTCGGCTAAATACGGCGGCGATTTCAAAGCACTGTACTATCCGCTGCTGATCTCGCACATCCTGCTGAGCGTGATCATCGTGCCGTTGGTATTGTATTCCTACCTGTTCGCGTGGGAAGGCCGCTTCGACAAGCACCGCAAATGGACGAAATTCACCTGGCCCATCTGGTTTTACGTGGCCGTTTCGGGTGTGGTTGNNTCGCGATGCACTGCGTGTGGTCACCACAAAAGTCAAATCATCATCAGAATCTTGCCGCGTCTTTATTCAGCGCTGGCAAATGCTATTCTTTAACCAGCTCCTGGGTGATGACCTTGTTTTTAGTCGTGATCCTGATAAAGTAAATTCCGGCCGGGAACGACTCCATATCAATACGAACGACGTTGTTTTCGACTTGACAAACCGGATCTATTCTCTGTCCGAACGGATTTAATACCTCGATGTTTTTCAGATCAACTTCCCCGTTCAATTTTTCCAGATCTGCAAAAAACACACCTTTGGACGGATTCGGATGTACACTCAACAGTTGGTCATCCAGTTCCTTTATTCCAACGAAACCGCAAGCTCCAACAGAAAATCCGCCCGGGGAAAGGGGATAAAGCGTTGTGTCGTTCTCACTCATGCAAGCAAGGTCGACCAGATACTGCGAAACATTCATCCAGGGCTCGAGAAATAATCCCTGCGTATTTCCTATACCTTCGATCCACCATCCGCCACCGAGCTCTATTCGCTTTCTGTGATCACCATTGATGAAAACCGAATCCACTGCATTAGGTCCGACGTAAAGGTCGTGAACCCCGTACTCGCCATAGTAAGATTCTATGTAAACGTCAAAAATGGTGTCGCCGGGCTGAACGGTAAAATCATATAACAGAAATTCCGTTTGCGAATCTTTAGGTACAAACCAGACTTTTCCGTTATCATTCCGCAATGCACCTTTGTAGTCGCCGGCAACACACTTTTCGATAACGAAATAGGTTGTTCCTGAAATGGTCGTGTCCATTCCGGGCGTACAATAATAAGTAGCGGATTCCAGCTCATAGTGCGGGAAAGGTTCTTCTTCCAGAAGGTAAAGGGTATTTACCCAGCTGGCATTTGCTTCAGGAAGCGGAAGATATTCCTGAGCGACGATTGTATTCATCCATCCGATGAATAGTGCTAAGCTGAAGATCGTTTTCATTTGTAGCTGTTTAGGTTGTTGATGCGAAACAGAAGCATAGGTTGTAATTTACTTCTGTGAAAAGGTCTCTGGAGAAAGCTCGTCCTCGCTCTCCACTCTTAATGCCAGCAGGTGCTTGGTCGTCCCAAACGGAAGGTCAGCGTGGCACCGAAAAACGAATACCAGTCGCGTGTTGCAGGATTTCCTCTTCTGCCGAAGCGGGAGCCGTCGAGACTGCGGTTACTGAGCTCGGCAGCCAACGGACCGTTTTCAGCAGCCAGCTCGGCCGGATTGACGTAACGATACGAGCCCACGTCGTCGAGGTAGTCGGTGAACAGAAAGCGAATCCCATATTCGAGACCTAATGAAGCATTCTTTCCAAGAGAGCATTTGAAACCGACGCCGAGCGGAATGGCCAGCTGGGTCAGCGAATACGGATTTTTCCCTGAAAGGCTTGTTCCCTGCCCTTCCGTTCCGAGTGGTTGTAATTCGACCGTTTCATCGTTGTATTCCGTTGTCGGATTCATGCGAAACAAGGCCAGCTCCGCAAACATATAAGCTGTTCCCTTGTAGCGATCATGGCCCATTTCAAACGGGAAATAATTGAATTCCACACCGCTTCCCAGCTCGAAGATCTTGCTGTGGAACGACAGGTTACGATTCACCAGCAAATCGCGGTTTGCTTCGGAATCATAGCCTTCAACGGTTCCGTAAATGAAATTGGCCCGCCAGGCGAGTCGTGGATGCACGTTGTAACGGAACAGCAATCCACCCGAAAGATTCGTATGCTTAAAGTGCTTGTTCTGGTTCAGATCACCAATGTAATACATTCCGCCGAGCAAAATTCCCAGCTCGGAGCGGCTCCAGCGCGTTGCACGCTGAGCATGTGCCGGCACGATCGCCAGGAGCAATACAAGAACAACCAGGAAACGTTTCGTTCGCTGCATGCAGTTCTAACGGGTGATTACGCTGAAAATTGTGCGGACGTCTGTCCTGCTTTCAGGATACCTTTCTTCACGAGCAGCTCGGCGATCTGTACTGCGTTGGTTGCTGCACCTTTACGCAGGTTATCGGCCACGATCCACATATTGAGCGTATTTTCCTGCGTCTCGTCGCGACGGATGCGTCCAACGAACACATCGTCTTTGCTTTGCGCGTAACGCGGCATCGGGTACATATTGGAAGTCGGATCGTCTTTCAACGTAATACCTTCCGTTTCGTGAAGCGTTTTACGTACTTCGTTCAGGTCGAAATCGCGCTCGAATTCCACGTTTACTGCTTCGGAGTGACCGCCTACGACCGGAACACGCACCGCAGTTGCCGTTACACGGATCGAAGGATCGAGGATTTTTTTCGTCTCGTTGGACAGCTTCATTTCTTCTTTCGTGTAGCCGTTGTCGAGGAACGAATCGCAATGTGGAATGCAGTTCTTATCGATCGGATAAGCATAGGCCATTTCGCCGGAAATGCCTTCACGCTCGTTCTCGAGCTGTTGCACGGCTTTCACACCTGTTCCGGTAATGGACTGATATGTCGAAACGATTACGCGTTTCACGTTATAGAGCTTATGAAGCGGCGCGAGTGCCATCACCAGCTGGATCGTGCTGCAATTCGGGTTCGCGATGATCTTATCGTTTTCCGTGAGCAGATCGCCGTTGATTTCCGGTACGATCAGCTTCTTGTCAGGATCCATACGCCATGCCGAGCTGTTGTCGATCACAATGGTTCCAACGGCAGCAAATTTAGGCGCCCATTCCAGCGAAGTTTCACCTCCGGCGGAAAAAATGGCCACATCCGGCTTCATCTGAACGGCAGTTTCGAGGCTCACAACAGGACACTTCAACGATCCGAAATCAATCACCTTACCCACCGATTTCTCGGAAGCTACAGGAATCAATTGCGTAATCGGGAAGCTGCGTTCTTTCAACACTTCCATCATGACATTGCCCACCATCCCGGTGGCGCCTACCACTGCTACATTCATTTGTGCCGTCGATTAAAAATTAATGGTGTAAAAGTACACCATTTTGGTAGAATTCAGTACAAACCGTACCAGAATTACCAGCTGTTTTTCAGGAGAATTGGAATGCTGAGAAGGGTTACTCGCTTACCTTCACAGGAATCAACCGACTGTTAATCGTAGGCGGCAGCCAGCCGTTCCGGATGGAAAACCGGAGGTAATAATGTCCTTTTTTAAGCGGTGCTTTAAACGACCAGTCAATGGTGATCGGTTTATCCAGAATGTAACCGTTCAATGGCAGAATGCCTTGCTCGCACGTAAACGCTTCTTCGTGGAACAGGCAATAAACGAGTGAATCTGGATAAGCGTCGTTCTGTCCGAAAACAACAGATTTCTGATAACTGTGTGTGACGGTCAGAGGCATACGGATCGTTTCTCCGGGTGTGGCTTCATACCTAATTTCCGGTGTAGCGATCTGCACTTTGGTGTGAGAACGGAAATTCGGAATGCGAATGGTTTGTACAGCTCCTTTCGACGTTTGAAACGTTTGCACGTCTTCACCGGTGACCGGCCAATTGGGAATGTAGAAAACCGTTTTTCCCTGTAAACGTTCTTCAATATCCCAAAGATCGTACTGATTACGGCGGTAATGAACGTTGTTGAGTGAAAGCGCTATATTGCCAGTATAAAAGCTGTATTTGGCGGCCTTCTGGTAGGAATTGGCGATTACGATCGGAGTGTTTCCCGTGTGCGCTGCAATAGTTTGGGCCCAGGTTTTCCATCCGTACAGCTCCGGCAGAAACCTGCTTCCGGCAGCTGGAAGGAAATCGATCATCAGATTGAGACGAAAAACAACGAACAGCAGACAGGATGCGAGCGATATACCTTTTATCCATCGGTTCATTCGCAGATGATCTGTCGCGTAATTGTAACCGAGAACGACCAACGGAATAAACGAAGGCACCATCCAGTTGGCTTCAACCGGTGCGTTGAGCGTGGAAAAGAAAAAGAAGAGCAAAAATCCCGTTAAGGTGAATTTCAGGGCTTTTTCCATTCCCGGTTGTGATCGGTAACGAAATGCGCCGTAAAACAAGAATCCTCCAATCAATGGGCCTGAAATCAGCAATTGACCGAGCAGAAATTCCACGGTATCCATCGGCTTATACGGATCCTGCGATTTGGTCAGCACGTGGTATTGATACGACGGATAATCGTGCAAGATCTGCCAGAGGATATGCGGTAAATAGAAAAATACCGACAAAGCCACCACCAGGTAAAAATGACGTTGTCGGATCAAATTCCAGTTAGAAAGCAAAGTGAAAAACAGTACCAGCAATCCGTGGTATTTACTGTAAAGCATGCCTGCAATCGAAAGGCTCAGAAGCAGGATGTTTAGGAAGGAAGAACGCTTGAGATAGCGCTTGTACAGTACGAAAAAAGCGGCTGTGAAAAATAGCAACGGCACATCTGGAACGGCTATAAATCCATAGACCTGGAATGCACTGATGCTGCAAAACAGGAGAAAGAACAACGGAAAATTGCGACGATTGGTCAGCTGGTAAACCAACGGAAGCAATGCCGTACTTAACAATACAACGCCTAGCCGAACGCCCAGCTCGTCTTGAAAAAAATAGTAACCGGCTTTGATCATTGCGGCGATGGCCGGCGGATGATCGAAAAAACCATAGTCGAGATTTCGGGAATACATCCAGTAATAGGCCTCATCGTTGGCCAGTTCGGTTGAAGCAGCCTGTACAAGATTGAATACCATCCAGCTGAAAATCAGCAACGCATTGCAGTAAATCGGATATTGATTATAAAACTGTTTTGAATAATGGAAGATTCTCATAGTCGGTGATCGCTGCTATCCTGGTCGCTTTGGGTAATTTTTTCAACTTAATGATAGGAGCAGGTCCTGAAAGGTTGGAAAGGATTTTACTTCTGATGCCTTTTTTTATATCTAAACTATAATCTTAGCACCGATATCTATCCATCAATCAGTATATTACATGCCTGTCAACTTTTTGCTTTTAATTGAAATAAGTATTGAACAAAAGCAGAATTCTTGAAAACCTAAAAAATAGAATCGGCCAAAAAACCGCTGTAAATAAGCAAAATTCGTTCTTCAAAACCTTCTGAATCCCTTTATTTACGGGCGTTCCCGTGTCATTACAGTTCTATTAGAGTTATACTACAGTTATAGTACAGTTCTTATAGAGTTATCCCGCGTTCAGATTTGAACATTTTTTAGCTTGAAATCCTAACTTTTGTTCTCGTCGAAAGACCTGTCCGACCGGCTACCGAAGATTGGAGACGGAACTCCGAAAAAAAGCCTTTGCAATTTCAATTATTCCTCTATTTTTACTTCGACGAATCGCTGCTCACATGGCTTACCGCACTATATTGTTGATTGATGATGACGAAGACGACCAGGAGTTTTTCCTGGAAGCCATTGCTGAAGTTTCCCAAGAAGTGACGTGTACGACGTTTTATAACGCTTCGGATGCTTTGAACAAGCTAAAAAACGGCGCGCTGAAACCTGATGTGATCTTTCTCGACCTGAATATGCCCATCATGAACGGACTTCAGTTTCTGGCCGAGATTAAGCAACAACCAGAGCTTCAACATATTCCGGTGCTCATTTTTTCAACTTCATCCCACACCGCCACGATCGAACAAACGAAAGAGATGGGCGCTTTGGATTTTATCACGAAACCGGGAACCTTCAGCGACCTCGTGAACATTTTGACTCATTTGCTGCGCTAACGGCGGAAGCGATCATGCTATGGAATCTTTGCGCTAACTTCCAACTCAAAAAAAACTCACCAACTCACCAACTATATCGTATCTTTGCACCGCAATCCGCGAGTATCTTAACCTGTATTTCGCCGATTATTCCCGATTTGTGAGCGTTGTAAAGTACAAACGCGCGTGACATCCAGCTCGGATTACAGTTACACAATAATTAAATGACTTTCAAAGAGTTAAATTTGAGTCAGTCCATTCTGGACGCACTCGAAGACGTGGGCTATACCACCCCCACACCTATTCAGGAACAATCCATTATTCCTATCCTCGAAGGCAACGATATTTTCGGCTGCGCGCAGACCGGAACCGGTAAAACTGCCGCTTTTGCATTGCCTTTGCTTCAGATTCTCAATCCAACGGACCATATCAAAGGAAAACGCCCGATTCGTGCATTGATCCTCGCTCCTACCCGCGAGCTGGCCATCCAGATCGGTGAAAGCTTCCGTGATTACGGAAAAAACACCCGTGTGCGCTCAGCCGTGATTTTCGGTGGCGTTTCTCAGGGAAAACAAGTGAACCAGATCCAGGCAGGTGTCGATGTGCTCATCGCTACGCCGGGCCGTTTGCTCGACCTTATGCAGCAAGGCTACGTAAGCTTGAATCACATTACGCATTTTGTGCTCGACGAAGCCGATCGCATGNNCTCGACATGGGCTTCATCCACGATATCCGCAAAGTGCTGGCAAAGCTGCCGAAGAACAAGCAAACGATCTTTTTCTCGGCTACCGTTTCGCCCGAAATCAAGCAACTGGCCGGAACGCTGTTGTTTGAGCCCGTGAACGTACAGGTTACGCCGGTTTCATCGACTGCCGAGCTGGTTTCCCAGTCGGTTTATTACGTTGAGAAAGATCAGAAACGTCAGCTTTTGAAGCATATTCTGAAGGAAAACGACGTAATCGAGCACGCCATCGTGTTTACTCGTACCAAACATGGCGCCGACCGCGTAGCCCGCGATCTGACAAAAGCAGGTGTTCGTGCTGAAGCCATTCACGGCGATAAGTCGCAAGGCGCTCGTGAGCGCGCACTCGGCGGATTCAAAAGCCGCGAGATTCGTGTGCTCGTTGCTACCGATATCGCAGCGCGCGGTATCGATGTGGATCAGCTCAGCCACGTGATCAATTTCGAATTGCCTGAAGTGGCCGAAACGTATGTACACCGTATCGGTCGTACA
>DJFN01000193.1 GCA_002432085.1 Flavobacteriales bacterium UBA5871 | reverse complement strand
GTCTTGTGCAGGTTCAGGTGACAAACGTCGGCACCGATGTTGCCCGGATTGGTCAAACCAACCTGGGCGTTCATGTTTGCACCGTCCATATAAACCTGTCCGCCGTTTTCGTGAATGATCGACGTGATCTCGCGAATGCCTTCTTCGTAAACACCGTGTGTAGAAGGATACGTTACCATCAGACCGGCCAGCTCGTCTTTCAGCTCAGTAGCAACTTTGCGCAGCTCGTCGATATTGATGTTTCCGTTCTCGTCGCAGCCTGTAACTACTACTTCGAATCCGGCCATAACAGCTGAAGCCGGGTTGGTTCCGTGAGCGGAAGAAGGAATGATCATCTTCGTGCGCTTCATATCGCCGCGTGATTCGTGGTAAGCCTTGATCACCATCAGACCGGCATATTCGCCTTGCGCGCCCGAGTTCGGTTGCAGTGACATAGCCGCGAAGCCTGTACATGCACACAGATCTTCTTCCAATTGGCGCAGCATCGCGTGGTAGCCGGCAGCCTGCTCAACCGGAGCAAACGGGTGCATATTCGCGAATTGCGGGTTGGTGATCGGAATGAGCTCGGAAGCCGCGTTCAGCTTCATAGTACATGATCCGAGTGGGATCATGCTGTGAACGAGCGAAAGGTCTTTGTTTTCGAGACGCTTCAGGTAGCGCATCATTTTCGATTCGGAATGATGCACGTTGAAAACCGGGTGTGAGAACACCGCGTCCCGGCGCAGGAAATTGGCCGGAATGTCGGATGCATTTGTTCCGTCAACGCTTGCTTTTACACCGAACACTTCGAGGATAGCTTCCACATCTGCAATTGTGTGTGGCTCACCGAAGCTGATCGTCAGCTCGCTTTCGTTGATGTAACGGAAGTTCAACGCTTTTTTCTCAGCAGCGGTCTTGATCGCGACAACGTTTACACCTTTTACGCGAATCGTATCGAAGAACGGACGACTGTCTACTTCGATGCCGCCGCCGGTGAGTCCTTTAGCCGTTTTAACAGCCAGGCTGTGTACATGCTCTGCAATGGCTTTCATTCCCGCGGGGCCGTGGTAAACGGCATACATACTCGCCATTACGGCTAGCAATGCTTGAGCTGTACAGATATTGGAAGTCGCCTTGTCGCGCTTGATGTGCTGTTCACGTGTCTGGAGCGCCATGCGCAGCGCGAGGTTGTCGTCGGCATCTTTGGAAACGCCGATGATACGTCCCGGCATATTGCGTTTGTAGTCGTCTTTTGCAGCGAAGAACGCAGCGTGCGGACCACCATAGCCCATCGGCACACCAAAACGCTGGGAAGAGCCGAATACCACATCGGCACCCAGTGAGCCCGGCGATTGCAGCAGCACGAGCGAAAGAATATCCGCTGCTACGGCAGTGCGCAGCCCTTCGTTGCGGGAAGTAAACGCTTTCAGGTCGGTGATTGCACCGTTCGTATCCGGATACTGAACGATCGCTCCGAAGAACGTACCGTCTGTCTTAAATGTATCCGCATCGCCGATCACCAGCTCGATTCCGAGGTTGAGGGCACGTCCCTGTACCACTTCGATGGTTTGCGGAAACGCCGTATCGGCAATAAAGAATTTGTTGTGATTGTCTTTGATCTCCTGGCGTGAGCGCGAGTTGAAGAACATGATCATCGCTTCGGAAGCGGCTGTTCCTTCATCCAGCAGGGATGCGTTTGCGATTTCCATGCCGGTCAGCTCCATCACCATCGTCTGGAAATTCAGCAGGGCCTCGAGACGACCTTGCGAGATCTCCGCCTGGTAAGGCGTGTAAGCCGTATACCATCCCGGATTTTCCAATACGTTGCGCAAAATCACGGAAGGCGTGATCGTTTCGCTGTATCCCAGACCGATGAACGATTTGAACACCTGGTTCTGTCTGCCCAGCTCCGTAATGTGCTGCAGGTATTCCTGCTCGCTCATGGCTGCGGCTATATGCAGCTCGCTGTTCAGACGGATCGGAGAAGGAATGGTTTTGTCAATCAGCTCCGCGATGGATTTGACACCGATCTGTTCCAGCATAGCCGACTTTTCAGCTACGTCCGGACCAATGTGTCGGGATGAAAATGCGCTCATGTTTATTCGATGATTTTGAGACTGCAAATATACTTCAATTAGTGAACAGTTAGTAGTGAAGAGTGAACAGATACTTATAGTCCTAAATTCCGTTCCACGGTTATTGCCAACAGCGCACCACCTAACTCTTAACTGCTATCTGATCACTGCTAACTGTTTACTGTTCACTCCGAACAATCCTTCATCCGTTCACGCATCTGCGGACCATCCATCGTTTTGAACTCTGCGCACTTTTTCTCCTTGTCGGCTTTGAGCTCACGAAGCTTTGCATCGCGTTCCTTCGTCGAGCCTTTTTCCAGGATTTCGCTGGCCTGTTTATTCAGCGCATTCCCTGATTCGATGCACGCACAAATCGTATCGCGCTCTCCGCATCCTGCCAGCAGCAAGGCCGGTAAAGCGATCTTTAGTATGAGTTTCATTTGCTTTTCTGTAAATCCTGAGGTTTCAAAGATAGGAATAGATCGTTGAAGCCATATAATAAGTGCTCTGCAGCTTGTGCTTTAAAGCGGTTACAAAGAGGATATAAAGCGGTGATAAAACGGTAACAAAGCGGTGGCCTGTTTAAACCAACGACCTGACTGCTCACTGTTTACTATTCACTGTCCACTCTAACGAGGACTGGCGACCGAAACACGGAAGACTTTCCAAAGGAATAGGTAAGTTTGTAAAACGACATCTCAAACATGCATTCAAAACTTCCCAATACCGGCACGACCATTTTCACGACCATGTCAAAAATGGCTGCCGATCATAACGCGATCAATCTTTCGCAGGGTTTTCCCAATTTCCCGGTCGATGAGCAACTGCAGGAGCTGCTCGCGCGAAACGTAAAGGAAAACGTTCACCAATACGCACCGATGGCCGGCTTGCCGGTTCTGCTGGAGCAGGTTGCTGCGTTGGTCGAAAGACGTTACAAACGTATGATCTCGATCGGGACCGAATTGCTGGTTACCGCAGGTGCTACGCAAGGAATTTTCACCGCTATTCAGGCGCTTGTTCATCCGGGCGATGAGGTCATTATCATCGATCCGGCTTACGACTGCTACGATCCGGCAGTTGTGCTTGCAGGCGGAAAAGCAACGCACGTTGCCATGCGGGAAGATTTCACCATTGACTGGCACGAGCTGCGTGAAGTGGTGAGCCAGCGCACGCGTTTACTCTTTATTAATAATCCGCACAATCCGTCGGGCCAGCTCATGACAGCTGAAGACGAAAGCCAGCTATTGCGTTTGATGGAAGATTATCCGAACCTGCTGCTCCTTTCCGATGAGGTCTATGAATTCATCACGTTCGATGCGCCGCACCGTTCGGCCCACGATCATGAGCTGCTGCAGAAGCGCGCCATTATCGTTTCGTCGTTCGGGAAGACCTTCCACATCACCGGCTGGAAGGTCGGCTACATGATCGCGCCCGAGCACCTGATGAAAGAAATTAAGAAAGTACATCAATACCTCGTTTTTTCCGTCAACAGCCTGGCCCAGAAAACACTGGCTGATTACCTGCCTTCGGCACCGGTCGACGGTCTGGGCGATTTCTATAAGGAAAAGCGCGATTTGTTCCGCCAACTGATGGCCGGCAGCCGTTTCGAGCTGCTGCCATGCGACGGTTCGTATTTCCAGACGGCCCGTTATACCGCCATTGCCAATGAACACGACACACAATTTTGCGAATGGCTGGTGAAAGAAGCCGGCGTGGCTGCGATTCCACTTTCGCCGTTTTTCGAAGACCGCCGCGATTACCACACGGTGCGTTTTTGCTTTGCCAAAACCGATGAAACCCTTCAACAAGCAGCAGCACAGTTATGCAGGATCTGACCATTGCACTCGCCCAGGTAAACCAGGTTTGGGAAGATAAAGCCTCCAATCTGGCTCATTTCGACCGGCTGATCGGCGATCTGAAAGACGTCGACCTGATTCTGCTTCCCGAAATGTTTCACACAGGCTTTTCGATGAACGCAGCCGTTCTGGCCGAAACCATGGAGGAATCAGCAGCGCTCGACTGGCTGAAAGCTAAGGCACGGAAAACCGATGCGGCCATCTACACCTCTTTCATCGCACGTGAGGGCGATCGCTTTCACAACCGTGGTGTTTTTGTGGAGCCGTCCGGCGAAGCACATAGTTACGACAAGCGGAAAGTGTTCGGACTTGCAGGCGAGCATGAAATCTATACGCCCGGCACGAAAGAAGTCATCGTTTCATTCCGTGGCTGGTACATTCAGCTGCAAATCTGTTACGACCTTCGTTTCCCGGAAAATGCCCGCAACGGACTGAACGCATCGGGCAAGCCGAATTATGACCTTTTGCTTTATGTTGCCAACTGGCCGGAGCGTCGTTCCGCTCATTGGAGTGCCCTGCTTCCGGCACGTGCCATCGAAAATCAATGCTATGTTGCCGGGCTGAACAGAGTGGGTGAAGATGCGAACGGTTTACATTATTCCGGAAACAGTGTGGTGTGTTCTCCGATGGGAGAAGCATTATTATCCCATGAAATCGGTAGAGAAACTGTAAAAACGGTTTGTTTGTCGGGATCTGATTTAAACGAAATTCGCCGTGTACTCCCGTTTTTAAAGGACCGGTAACTACATTTTACTATAATTTTCATACCGTTCACTCATTATTTTTGTTATTTACACGGAAGAAATTAACTTTAGAGTCTCAAATTCACATTATATGAAAAGACAAATTACACTTTTGTCGGGTCTCTTGTTGGCTACCGGTGCAATTGCACAGGTGAAAACTGACTTGCCGACCCGTGCTGCTCAGCCAGCAAAACTTTCAGTAAATACCAAGACAGCCGATAACAATGACAATGCTACCGTTAAGGCTGATGGTGACCTGCTTTGGGATGATGATTTCAGCGGGGACGTTACCTGGACTATGGGCAATGAAGCCGGTGGTACTCAAGGAGCTTTCGTTATTGGAAACACTGCTCACCCGGGAGTTGCCAGCTTCAACACGTACTGTGGTGCTATGGCTTCTACAANNCTTCAACGGTGTTCAGTACCTGCTCGCTCCGCCAGTAGGTGTTCAGAACTGCTGGGTTGCTTCTCCTTCAATTGACTTCTCCGGTGTTGGATCTATCCAGGTGAAGTTCCAGCAGCGTTACCGCGCATTCAACAGCGACGATGTATTCATCGAGTTCTCTGAAGATGGTGGTGCAAACTGGACATTCTCTCAGCAGCTGAACATCACAGCTCCTACAAACGGTCCGACAATCCAGAACACACTGACTGTAGATATCCCTACAGGAAACGCTGCAAACGGTAAAATCCGTTTCCGTTGGGCTAGCCTCGAGGCTGACAACGCTTTCGGTAGCGGTTACGGATGGTGCATCGACGACGTAGAGATCTACGAAGGTTACGGGAACAACATGGCGAACCTGTTGACTCGTCACGTAACTGGTCCTAACGGCGTTCAGTACACAAAATTCGCTGCTAGCCAGGTTGATGGCCAGATGGTATCTTTCGGTGCTGACGTGAAAAACACAGGTTACAACGACCAGCCAAACGTACGTCTGCATGTAAGCACAACTGGTTACGATGAAGAAGGTACTCCAATTGCATCTGTTGCATCTTTCGACGAAGATTCAATTGCTATCCTCGAAGCAAACGGTTACCCGCTGACTACTACAGTAGGTGATTATCCTTTCGTAATGGAAGTGATCAGCGACAGCGTCCTTGTACAGACAGCTGATGACTCCCACACAATGCCATTCGCAATCACATCCTCTGTTGCTGCGATCGATACTTACGATGGTACACCAGGTTCTATGGACGGTGAATTCCGCATGTTCAGTACGCAAAACCCGAACGACTTTACAGCTATCGGTACGGTATACGATATCTTCGTAGACGGTACTATCGGTGCAGTACAAATCGGTATCGGTGACATCCCTACTGCGGAGGAAGCTACTTACAACGGACGTCTGTTCTACGGTAAAGTGGCGGTCTTCGGTGAGGATGGTGAGTACATCGACGAGTACGATACTGAGTCTGCTGAGCTCGTTGCATCTGACTACGGTACACTGAAGACTCTGTACTTCGGTCACGCTGATGGTGATGAAGCGTTCTCAGTAGAAGCTGGTCAGCAGATCTTCGTATTTGCTTGCTCTTTTGTAGGTCCACTCGATGACGACGATCAGCCAACAGGTGGTATTCCGGTAGCATTCGCTGGTTTGACAGTTGACGGTAACACAATCGGTCTGTCTGGTAATGACGTAGAGAACGACCTCGTAGGTCTGATCGAAGCTGCTCCAGGTGTTGTTGAAGCACCGGTTGTACGTGTTGACTTCACAGACTACACTGGCGTAAACGAAATCGACAACATGTCTGACGTAGTAGTTGCTCCAAACCCATTCGTTAACGAAACAGCGATCAACTTCACCCTGAAGGCTGAAGCAGAAGTTGCTGTAGTAGTAACTGACCTGGCTGGACGCACAGTACTGACTATCCCTGCTGCTCAATACAACGCAGGTAAGCAGTCTATCGCTATCGACGGTTCTTCCTTCAAAGCAGGTGTATACAACTACACACTGACTGTAGGAAACAGCTCTGTAACAAAACGTATCGTTAAAAAATAATTCAGCTGATAACTGAACGGGAGTCCCCTGGCGATCATGTCAGGGGACTTTTTGTTTTAAGCCAGTTCAAGATATGTACACCGAATGGGGTTTGGCCGGTTTGCTGGCCATCAGTTTCCTGGCAGCAACGATCCTTCCGCTTTCCTCTGAAGCGGCTTTTGTATTTTTTCTCACGGTCGGGTTCTCACCCATTGCGTGTTTCGGAATAGCCTTGCTTGGCAATAGCCTGGGAGGAAGTACCAATATTCTGTTGGGAAGATGGGGACGAAAAGCCTGGAAATGGGACAGGCTGTGGGCCAAAGAGCGTATCGAACGCTATGGGGCGTGGTTGGCCTGGCTTTCATGGGTACCGTTTATCGGCGACCCTTTGCTGATCGCACTCGGTTATTACCGCACGCCGTGGGTTCTGACCTGCTTGTTTATGGTATTGGGAAAAGCCATTCGCTATGGCGTGATCTGGTATGCGTATACGCTGACCTGAATTCAGTCGATCAGCGCGCGCGTCATCTCACGGGCAGCAGCATCCGAAGCTACATAATCTTCATAAGCCGGTTTGGCAATGAACGAAATGTTTTTCATCACGCGTTCATTGAGCTCGGCAATAGTCGTAAACGCAATTTTTTCTTCCAGGAAAGCCTGAACCGCGATTTCATTGGCTGCGTTCAAAGCACAAGCCGCGTTGCCGCCGGATCGCAATGCTTCGAAAGCGAGATCGAGGTTGCGGAACGCATTCCGGTCGGGCTGTTCGAACGTAAGATTCGGGTAATCGAGAAAGGAAAAGCGCGGGAAATTTGTCGGGAAACGGTCCGGATAAGTAAGCGCAAACTGGATCGGCAGCTTCATATCCGGCAGGCCCATCTGTGCTTTCATGCTGCCGTCGGTGAATTGCACGAGTGAATGAACAATCGACTGCGGATGCACGATCACGTCGATTTGCTCCGGTGCCAGGTTGAACAGCCATTTTGCTTCGATTACTTCGAGGCCTTTGTTCATCAGTGAAGCCGAATCGATGGTGATCTTCGCGCCCATCGACCAGTTCGGATGTCTGAGTGCCTGAGCCGGTGTTACCGATTTTAGCTGGTCCGTAGTCCATCCGCGGAAAGGCCCGCCCGAAGCCGTCAGGTAAATCTTCTCGATCGGATTGTGGAATTCGCCCGTTAAGCATTGGAAGATCGCCGAATGTTCGGAATCGACCGGGTAAATGTTCACGCCTTTTTCGCGGGCAAGAGCGGTTACCAGCTCACCGGCCACGACCAGTGTTTCCTTGTTGGCCAGCGCAATATCTTTTCCTGCACGAATGGCAGCAAGTGTCGGTTTCAATCCGGCATACCCTACCAAAGCCGTGAGTACGATCTGTACATCATGAAATTCCACCACCTGGCAAAGGGCCGCTTCTCCTGCATACACGTGAACAGGCTCGCTTGCCAGTNNGACCGCATTCGGCTGGAACTGCAGTGCCTGTTTGATGAGCAAATCGGCATTGGATTGGGCGGTGATAACCTGCAGATCAAAATAATCCGGATAAGCTGCGATCACTTCGAGTGCCTGTGTACCGATCGAACCGGTGGAGCCTAAAATGGCAAGTCCTTTCTTTTGCTGCATGTGCAAATGTACATACGAAACGCGCAAGTGCGTTCCTGCCGCCGGATTTATAACCCGAACAGATCGATTTTTCTGAAACCGGACTAGTTATACTTCGAAAGATCAAATTCCTGCACGAGCCGGAAAGTTTGTCCGCCGGCGCCTCTAAAACCGGAAGCTCCGGCTTGTCCGGCCTGTCCATCCTGTGCAGCGCTCTGTCCGGCTAAAGCTGTTCCTGCTTTCCCGCCGGCTCCGCCTTTTCCGCCCGAGCCACCATTTCCACCCTGGTTATGGATCACCAGCACTTTTTCGGTTTCGGTTACGCCCGGATGGATCACCAGCGTTACGTTGGCACCTCTGCCGCCATTTCCGCCCTGACCACCTTGTCCACCGCGACCGCCTGCACCCGGCAGCTTCGTTTTNNTTTTTTGCCGTCCCCGCCTTTCCCGCCTTCGCCACCGGATCCGCCATTCCCCCCGAAAGCCTCGATGGTTAGCTTAGCGTCTCCAATGGTTATAAAACGAGATTCATGCCTGGTCACGACGTCTTCCACATGAAAAAACGTCGTATCGCCTGAACGCCAAACGTGTATTTCCAGATCGTGAGCATCTGCTCCGTTTTCGCCCCAGCTTCCCGGATTTCCGTCATTCCCGTATCGGAACAGCAATGCCGTTCCGCCGTCGCTTCCCTTGGCGCCATTATTCCCGTTCACATTGTGTCCGTAAAAAGCTGCATCGCCTCTGAAATTCAGGCAAACCGTGTCGTTGGACGTGATGGTGTTGTTGTCCTTATCGGTATAAGACAACACAACAGGAAAGCAATTGGTCCGGAATGAGTTCAGTCGCGTATAAACCGAAAATTCCTCATCGGCAACGCGAACATGGATGTTATCGGATGAGGAAAATCCCTGGTTATTTTTCAGCGGACGTATTTCACCGCTTTTCATTTGCGCACTCACGGTGCCTTTAACCGGTGTCCCTATATTGCCCGGCGCATAGGAATCGTAGTCCATGAACAGGTAGGAAATATCCTGTGTATCCAGTTTCCGGTTTGCACAGGCGGCTGTGAGCAAAACAAGCCCGGAGAAAATGATCAGTCGAAAGCGCTTCATAGTGTAATAAGTTAGGAACAAATCTAATCAACTTTTGTACCATCGTTATTCGATCACAAAAGTGAGTGGAAGTGATTCGCTTTCAAACAGAAATGTAACAATTCCGGAAAAGTGTATTTTCACACAAAACCATCTTATGAAAACACTCTTTATACTGCTGTTGTTACCACTATCCATCAGCGCACAAGACATGTACTACGGAGACAACAACTACTGGCTGCTGTCCAGCAGTATGCGACAGGCTTCGGGAAAAAGAATGTCTCAGGTGGATTTTTATTTCGTTCCGGATTTTGCTCCTGAAAAATATGGGATTAGCAGTGTAACGGTAAATGTTCAAAAACCGAAATACGAGCTCACACGCACTTCTGTTTACAATTCACAGGGCTTGCTCACGAGTTATCGGTTCAACGACAATGTGACGGATTATGTATACAACGATACGCTGCTACTAGAAACCACTTATCAATGGAAAAAACATACTTCCCGCACCATTCATACGTATTCGGGTGATAAACGCATCATGACGCAGGATTTCAGGGATGGAAAGCTGGTGCAGGAGCTGACCTTTATGTACGATGGCGAGCACTGCATCAAAAGCACCTGCGTGGAATACGATCACCGCAGACGCGTCAGCACGCTGGAGCACACTGTTGATCCGTTGACCGGGAAAGTGGTGAAGGCCACTTATTTTGTGAATGGCAAGCTGAAGAAAAAATGGGATTATTCCTGCAACGATAAAGGCGTGGCCACCGATGCCAAAATAGAAGCTGTGAGCAGCTATTGCACCTACAATCAGGAAAACAACGACGGCTCTTACAGTACGTTCGCCCGCTCGATCCGGGAAGGCAAAGTGTATCTTACGCAGACCGATTTCAATGCCGACAGCACTAGAATACGCACGGTTGAATACCTGAATGATTCGATCGTTGTAAGGAAAACGGATTTCATTGGCAAAAGAGTTGTCACAGCGGTTTACAATCCGAAAAAAAGCAAGCTGGATTATACAGTCGAATACGAGACCAACGATCAAAATCATATGGTTATGCAGAAATTCACCGATAACAAAGGGAAGATCATTTACATGCACGAATACGCTTACCTCGAGAACGGCCTCGTAGCCAGCATAACGGAAACCGACAGTAAAGCCCGGAAAAGAACCAGCTCTTACAATTATACCTTTTTCTGATTTGGCGTAATTTTGCGGCATGAAATACCGCATGCTCACCAACGAAGAGCTCCTTCCGCTGGAAGAAGACCTGAAAGCGTTCCTGATCGTCAACGGCATTCACCACGAAGAATGGGTGGAGCTGAACAGCAACGAACCTGACAAGGCCCGCGCGATCGTGGGATCTTTCAGCGATGCCGTTCTGCAGATCGTCTACGAAAAACTCGACTACCTCGAGCTGCGCAGCGTGGAAAGCTGCATGGTATTTCACTTCGGGAAAGACGAGCTGGAGCTGATCGCCATCAACCGGAAACCGGGATCGAATGTTGATCTTTCCACACCGGAATCGATTCACACGGCGCTGCAGCAACAGGTCGACCAGCTTACCTGGTTCAGCAAACGAAAAGCCTACGCCGACGGGCGCGAAATGGAAATCCACCAGCTGCTTGAGCAAGGCTGCGTGCTTTCAAACAAGGAATTTTGGGACGCGCTTCGGGAAGCTCTTGGAGTTTGAGATCAGGACGTCAGGACAGCAGGATATCAAGACATTAAGATTTCAAGAGATCAAGATTTTAGGATAGTCGGATGATTCTTGAAACAGTCCTGAAATCTTAAAGTCCGCCGTGCGGACGGCTCTTAACACCTGTCTGCCGATAGGCAGGTCCTGAAGTCTGATAAGATTATTCTTCCGTAAACAGCGCCTTGAGCTCGGTTGCGTCTTTCGGGCTCATTTTCCCGGCGAGGATAAGTGCCAGCTGCTTTCTTCTCAGCGCACCGTTAAAGCGCTCGACTTCTTCCGGTGTTTCAGGAATCAGTTCGGGAACATGGATCGGTCCGCCATTCTGGTCGACAGCAACGAAGGTGTAGATCGCTTCATTGGATTTGGAACGAACGCCCGTTACGTGGTCTTCCACGAATACGTCTACGAACACTTCCATCGACGAATTGAACGCGCGCGACACTTTCGCCTCCAGCGTCACGATGGAAGCATGCGAGATCGGCGAATTGAACGACACGTTATTCACCGACGCCGTTACCACCACGCGGCGGCTGTGACGATGCGCCGAAACGCTGGCAATAAGGTCCATCCACGCCAGTAGCTGTCCCCCGAAAAGGTTCCCCAATGTGTTGGTCTCGTTCGGCAAAACGACTTTCGTAGTAATGGCAAGTGTCTCGGATGCTTTTCTCGCTTTCATGACAGAAATTTGGGTCAAAATTACGGTTAATCTTGCTGATGATCGTCGGCTTGGAAAAAAGAGCGTCTGTTAATTAATATTATCTTACCGTGTAATTACATCGAATATTTCTCAAAGAGATTTTAAATACAGTTTTCCCAAAACCTCTGCCACCTAAAAAAATAACACACTTTCCACATGGTTTTCACCTATTTTGCGGGGAATCCTCCTATTTTTACGTCCTGTATGGAAACCATGGAACAACTCATTACTGCATTCCCGCAGAATATCACCGATGCGCTGGACATTGCGTCCGGTCTGAACCTGAAGCCCGTTGCCAATCCGGTCCAGTCGATCGTGATCTGCGGCATGGGCGGTTCCGGAATCGGCGGAAAACTGGTCGCACAGTGGGTGCAGGATGAATGCCCGGTTCCGGTGTTTTCCTTCCAGGATTATCACCTGCCGGCTTTTATCGGCAAGAATACGCTGGTAATTGTTTCCTCTTATTCCGGAAATACGGAAGAAACGCTGACCGCAGCTGAAGAAGCACACGAGCGTGGCGCACACATCATCGGCGTATGCTCGGGCGGAACGCTGCAGGAATTCTGCAAGCAGCACGATTACGACTGCATTGTGGTACCGGGTGGCAATCCGCCGCGTACGGCTATCGGGTTTTCCATCGTTCAGCTGACGGCTATTTTCGCCCGACTCGGATTTGCCGGTGCGAAGCTGCTTGACGAGATCGTTTCCGGTCGTGAGCTTATCCTCGCGGAAATGGAGACCATTCACGCCGAAGCCAAAAAGATCGCTTCTTTCCTTCACGGGAAAGTACCGGTTGTTTATGCCGGCGCAAACTATGAAGCCGTTGCCGTTCGTGCAAAGCAGCAATTCAACGAGAACTCCAAGGAGCTGTGCTGGCAGCACGTGATTCCGGAAATGAACCACAACGAGCTGGTAGGCTGGGGCGGAGGCGATGATCGCTTCGCGGCGCTGTTCCTGCAATCCGGCGACCTGACGAAACGCAACCAGCGTCGCTTCGACATCTCTGTTGAGATCGTTACCTCCAAAACCAAAAACGTACTGATTGCCGAAGCAAAAGGTTCCACGCGCATCGAGCGCAGCCTCTACTTCATTCACCTCGTGGACTGGGCGTCATTGTACCTTTCCAACCTCAAAAACGGTGATTCCATCGAGATCCGCGTGATCGACTTCCTGAAAAACGAGCTTTCGAAAATTAAATAAGCTTCACCACAAAGGAGCAAAGATTAATCTTCCTCTGCGTTTGTTAGGGAAGCAAAGGGAAGTCCGGTAGTGTAAGGAGAATTACACTACAAAATTATTACAAGTGAATCCGGATTGGATTGTTATATCCATGTCGATAAACCAACGCACAGGCACCTTTGCTCCCTTTTTTGGGCCAGTACGTAAAAAGAGCCTTTGCTTCTTTGTGGTGAAAAAAGCCGTTTAATTATTGTTGGTCCGCGAATTTCCCTCCCGCATAAACCTGGAACTCAAAGCCGGTTTCGTCGATATGCTTTTCGTAATTCACACGCAGCTTTTCACCGATGTAGCCTTCTTCGTTGCCGCTGAGGTTCATGATCAGCGGATCTTTGTAATCCAGTCGCAGGGCGCTGTGGAACCCGTCCGGCTTGTTCTCGCCCACGACAATGTAAGAGAAGATATCCTGGTGGATAAAGCCCTGGAAGGTCGTTTCGAATTCTTTTTCCTGGTTCAGTGCACGCATCGCGCGGTCCATGGTTTGCGTCACCACACCCACCGGAACATACGGCATGCTTTCGGTCAATTCCTGGTAATCGGCTCGACGTTCTTTGGTTTTCAGCACTTTGCCGTTTTCGTCGTAATAAGAAATGCGGTCAACGAACTGTGGTTTTGCGCCTGAAACGTCGTCGAACAATTCATGGATGGCGAATGGCAATCCGCCGTTGAGGTAATAGATCCGTTTACCGGAATTCTTGCCGTTGCCGTCGTTGAAGAACTCTTCGATCTTCATGATCATGTTTTCGTCGTTCATGTGGCCTTCCACCTGGATGCTTTCACCCGTTTCGCCTTTCGAAAAATAGAGCGAGCTGGCCACCAGACCGCTGCGGCTCACAATCGTGTCGATTTCGATCATACGACGGTCCATATCCGCTTCATTGGCAAAGCTTACTACCACCGGCGCCTTTTTCTCCTCCTTTTTGGAAGGTTGTTCGGAGTTGCCGCCACATGCTGTGAGAACCAGCATCAAAGGGAAAATATACTTCAACATAGTGCCTTGTTTTACGATTGAATGACCGTGCGGCGTAAAAGTAACAGGAATATAACAAATCCTCCCGCGATTTTTTGAGAATTTAGGCTGCCAACAACGCAAACATGAAGGAGAACGATACCATACTGATTGCCGGAGGGACCGGTTTGATCGGGCGAGAGCTCACCACGCTGCTGCGGAAGAAAGGTGCGCGCGTCCGCATTCTGACACGTGGCGAAAGCAAGCCGGAAAAAGGCATCTTTCACTGGAATCCGTTGGCTTGTGAGGTAGATCCGAAAGCACTCGAAGATGTGACGGTGATCGTGAACCTGTCGGGAGCTGCCATCGGCGATAAACGCTGGACGAAAAAACGAAAAAAGGAATTGTTCGATTCACGTGTCGGTACCACGGAATGTTTGTGGAAACAGGCGGCCGATCTGCCTTCGCTGCGCCATTTCCTGACGGCTTCCGGGGCCGTTTGCTACGGATTCGAAAACGACGATAAAATTTATAAAGAAACCGACCCGTTCGGCACCGATCTGCTTTCTCAGATCACGGAGAAATGGGAAGCTGCAGCCGATCTGTTCGAATCGAAATGTACGGTAACGAAAGTCCGCACGGCGGTTGTGCTGGATCGCAATGAAGGTCCTTTGCCAAAAATGGCAGCGCCGATTCGCTGGGGCGTTGGATCGTCGCTTGGTTCGGGCAAGCAAGCTATGCCGTGGATTCACCTTCGCGATATGGCTCGCGCTTATGTGTTTTTCATCGAGGAGCAGCTGGGAGGTGTTTACAATGTCAACGCTGGCAATACGGATAACGCAACTTTGACACGCGTCCTGGCGAAAGTCCTGAAACGCCCTTTATGGCTTCCGAAAGTTCCAGCATTTGTGTTGAAGCTCTTGCTCGGTCAAATGGCCGACGAGCTGGTGTTGAAAGGCCTGAAAGCTGATAATGCGCTGCTGTTGTCGAAAGGGTTTGTATTTCAGTATGAAGATCTGGAAACGGCTATTCGGGAGGTTTACAGCTGATTTGAGGCAGATTTTGCAAATTCGATAATTCGATAATTCGAAATATTTCGAACGATTATTGAAAGTCAATTGTTTATGTGCGCCACGCTAACGAAATTCCAGAATTCCAGATATTTAGACGTTCCTCTTTTTACCTATAGATTTTATCTATACCAATGTCCATCACAAAAAAAAACCCTCCGGAATTTCCAGAGGGTTTTTTGCTATTAATCGAAAAACAAGAGCACCCCTACTCCTGTCACTCAGATGAGTCATTTTAATTAATGGTAGCATCTAACGAGAACAAAGGTGCATACTGATGCGCTAGGATGAAAATCAATCTTTTCGTATTTTTACGATACCCAAACTGCGAACCCCGGCATTTAACGGAATATAAATCAATAAGTTATCTCAACTTGTAAAGTAAATATTTACAATGTCCACAGGCTCAACAGACAATCTTGTTCGTTTGATTCATGCTCTTACAAAGGCTGAAAAACGCAGTTTCAAGCTGTATGCCAACCGGAATTCCTCTTCGCCGGAAGAGCTGAAATTCCTGAAGCTGTTTGATTTTATCGATAAAAACGAAAACTATACCGACGATCTGGCAGTGGCCAAACTATCCGATATCAAAAAAAGCCAGCTGTCGAATATCAAAGCGCATTTGTATAAACAGCTGCTGACGAGCCTGCGTTTGCAGAACGCCCAGCACATGCCTACGATCGAGATCCGCGAATCCATCGATCACGCGCTGATTCTTTATCAGAAAGGCTTTTACCTGCAGGCATTGCGTATTCTCGAGCGTTCGAAACAACATGCGCAGCGCATCCAGGCGACCATTCTGCATCTCGAGATCCTGGAATTTGAAAAGATCATCGAATCGCAGTATATCACCCGCAGTATCGCTTCAAGGGCCGAGCAGCTCACGACTGAAAGCAAAACCTTACAACGACACATTTCGGCCACGGTCGAATTTTCCAACCTGTCGTTGCAGCTCTATGCGTTGTATGTGAAAGTAGGACTCGTACGCAACGAAAAGGATTACCGCTTCGTGAACGACTTCTTCACTTCGCGCCTGCCGGAATATGAGTTGAGCGAGCTCGGTTTCGAGGAAAAAATGCACCTCTACAACGCCTACGTTTGGTATCATTACATCACACAGGAATTCCTGTTGTGTTTCAAATACGCCAAGCTGTGGGTCGATCTTTTTGCGGAATATCCTTACGTGAAGGAACAATACCGCGAAATGTACCTCAAAGGACTCTACAACCTCCACAACGCCCTGTTCAACCTGCGCAGCTACCAGCGTTTGCAGGAAACGCTGCAGCTCATCGAACACGTGGACCTGGGTGAGCGCGAGAATGAAAACGTGGTTTTGCTGCACGGTCTGTACCTCATCACGGCGAAGATCAACCTGGCGTACCTCGAAGGAACGTTCAGCGATGGCCTGCCGATCGTGGATGAAGTCGAAACGTTTATTGCGCAGAACGAAGAGCGCCTCGACAATCACCGCATCATGGTGCTGTATTATAAAGTGGCGTGTCTGTATTTCGGAAGCGGCGACAACCGTTCGGCGATTCGTTACCTCAACCGCGTGATCCAGATGAAAGACGTTTCCCTGCGGGAAGACATCCAGTGTTTTGCACGCATCCTGAGCCTGATCGCCCACTTCGAAATGGGAACCAACGACCTGCTCGATTACCAGATCAAGTCCGTTTACCGCTTCCTGCGCAACATGGGCGATCTGCATGGCGTTCAGAAGGAAATCCTCAACTTCCTGCGACAGCTCCCCTTCTCGGATGAAAAATCGTTGCTGCGGGGATTCCGCGTATTGCATGCCAAGCTCGTAAAGCTGAGTCAACTGCCGTATGAAAAACGTCCGTTCCTGTACCTCGACATTATTTCCTGGCTCGAATGCAAGATCCAGCAGCGATCGGTTCAATCCGTTATCCGCGAAAAATTCCTGCTCGAGCAGGAGACGGGTCAGCGGGTTTACTTCCCGGAAGCTTAAGATAAGCTTTAGGTCGGCTTTGCGTTTTCATCGGGAAAATAGATGAAAAATCCCAGAAATAAACTATTGATTGATATTATTTAGTTTAACTAAACTATTGACAAGTCCCGGTTTCCTCTGGTTCAGATGTGTGGAAATACATTTGGGTTATGAAGAAAAAGCTTGCAGAACGGCTTCGTATGCTGCGGCTGGCCCGCAACATGAGCCAGCAGAATATGGCGGATGAGCTCAACATCACTGTTGCGGCTTATTCGAATATCGAACGCGGCGTTGCTGAAGTCAACATGACCCGTTTATCGGATATCGCGCGCATTCTCGATACCACACCTGTCGACCTGCTCACCGAGCCGACACCGGTTAACGAATCCGAAAACATTTACCACACGACACTGAATCAGCAATTACTGCTCATGATGCAGCAGCTTCAGCTCTTCCAGCAACAGCTCGACGCCCTCCAGCGCGAAGTAGCCGCACTGAAAGCCGGGAAGTAAATTTCATCTCCAGTAATCTTCTGCCTTATACTAAACACCTCCGTGCTTTAGCGATTTTGTATTGCGCAAAACAACAATCGGTTTTTCTCAAAAAATTGACCTTCAAGCCATTGGTTGGAAAACGTTCGTTAAAAGACGTTAAAACGAAAGATACTTTGTACCAAAAGCAAAATGCCCGCGTTAAATTAGACAAGTAGTAGTAGTTAGGTTTAGGTAGCGTGTGGAGAGAGGCAATATTGTCTCTCTCTCTTTTTTATCCCCTTGGAAGGAAAAGCGCCAGCACTACTATTTGAGCATCCGCCAAAGGCGGATAAAAATTCGCGTCAATTAGTTAATTCGCGGGAGTAAACACAGTACGTCACTTTTCAAGAACC
Source organism: Flavobacteriales bacterium UBA5871 (assembly GCA_002432085.1). GTDB lineage: Bacteria > Bacteroidota > Bacteroidia > Flavobacteriales_D > Crocinitomicaceae > Fluviicola. The sequence continues at coordinate 1,406 of DJFN01000193.1, read as the reverse complement.
ATACTATTTATTCAACGCCCCGTTCACATCCAGCAGATAAAAATCAACGCCGTTCACTTCCTTCCAAACCAGTTTCGCTTTGGTCGGACTGAGCGCATCCACGATATAGCTGTTGTGCAAAAACTGGAAAAAACGACTGTCGACCTGCTCGAACGGCAGCTTACGTGTCGAAAGCTGAGCCGGTATTTTCGTTCCCGGAAGCACGAACAGGTATTCGTTCGGGTTGAGGTGAATCGTTGCCATGGCTTTTTTCTCGACATAACCCGAATAAACCGGCGCACCGTTGCGGTCTTCGAACACCATGATAAACGCCGTTTGCTCGGTGTCGTTCATAAACGAGATTTCGATCGTTCCTTTTTTCGATCGTATAGAATAAGTCGAAGGAAACGAGCGATCATCCTTCTTGCTTTGGGCTGTTTGCGGTTGTGTACCGGTCGAATCCTGGCCTTCCCACGTCGTGAAGAGCGAAGCCGCGAGCTTGTTTTTCCACGGTTCTTTCATTTCCAGCGTAATGCCCACATANNATCTGATTCACCGGTTGCTGCTGCTGGTTCACGGTAACCTGGTTCAGCAACGAATCGAGTGTCTTGCGTTCTTCGACGGTGAACGACATATAAGCCGTTTTGTTTTCCATTTCGGGCTCTACCTCGGGCTCGGTCGGGACCGTCCAAACGAACCAGATCAGCGCTATGATCGCACAGGTAGCCACCGAAAGCAATACGATGCGTTTCCAGGGAATATAGGTTTCTTCGACCGTCACGGCACCGCTTTTGACGTCGCGGTCAAGTGTTTTCAGCTCTTTTACGTGATCGGGATTGAGCTCGAGCCGCTTGAGCTGCGCCGAAATATGCAACACTAGTCGTTTGGAGCTGAATCGGTGCGAAGCCACGCCCAGCAAGGTTTCCATCCAATTCGTTTTCGCACGGTAGAAAGATTTCGTGAAGCCGTTGAGCATGTCCAAAAATGCGGGGCGTAAATACGGCTGCACGGCTTTAACCAGCGCTTCTTCGGAGCCGGCCCGGGCAATATTCCGTTCCAACAATTCACGCTCTTCCTTCAACTGGTCGTAAACGATTCCCTGGATGAGATCGCTTTGCTGATCCTGCAATAAAATCGCATAAGTCAGTCCGTTCGTCCAGGTTTCGATCGACGAGCTTCGCAACAGCTGCTCGAGCTTCGGATACAAAAACGGCGTAATGAAAGCCTGGTATTTCCCGAACCAGGCATGGTCCTTCAACCGCGTTTTGTTCTGAAAAGGCTGGCTCAAACGACCGTCGAGCACATCCAGCAAAGCCGTTTCCTGATCGGTCCATTCCATGAACAGCACAAACGAATCGGAAGAAAGATTCGTCACCCATTGTTCGGTCTCGTAAACGCCGGCGAAATTGGCGGCATAAAGCGCGTCG
>DJFN01000097.1 GCA_002432085.1 Flavobacteriales bacterium UBA5871 | reverse complement strand
CCGCAGCAAGTGGGACAGTGATTTAAAGCTCGCGCTCGGAGGATTGGTTTACCTTGATTCTTCTGGAAGACGTGACGGGTTGCAAAAAACCGACGACCGCATCGAGATTTCCACTTCGTATGGTTATGAATTCGAGAAAAAATGGTTCTACACGGCGCTTGGCGGCTTCAAGACGCAGGCACTCGACGGTTTCAACTTTCCGAACGACTCGGTGCGCATTTCGACCTTTATGGCGCCGGCTTACGTGAACATCTCACTCGGTATCGAATACGCGCCAACGCCTGCTTTTTCAGCTTATTTATCGCCGCTGGCCGGTAAAATTACGATCGTAAACGACGAAGTACTGGCTGCACAAGGCGCTTTCGGCGTAGAGCCGGGCGTAATTGACACGAACGGGATCATTCTGCAGCAAGGGAAAAAAGTGCGTTACGAAATGGGAGCTTATTTTCGTCTGAAATTCCAGAAAACGCTGGCGAAGAACATCGAAATTAAAACACGTGTCGAGCTGTTTTCCAATTACATGAACAATCCGCAGAACATCGATGTAAACGCTGAAAACATCTTCAACTTCAAAGTAAACGACTGGTTTTCGGCTTCGCTGATCTGGAATCTGCTTTACGATGACGATATCACAATCACCGACCGCAACGGCAACACCGGACCGCGCACGCAGTTCAAATCGGTGCTGGGGTTGGGAATTTCGTATACAATTACAAACTAATTAGCAATTGATCAATTATAAATTATGAAGGACAATCTGTTTTCATAATTCAATTAGCTCCTTTTACATACGTATGGCTGTTTGTAATGGTTGAAATGTTTTTGAACTACTACCGTTTATAAACAGCGATTGCCTTTGCTCTCTTCCCGATAGCCATCGGGAACCCAGCCCATAAAGNNAGTCTGCTGTAATTTGTGGTGAAAACAGTATTTTCGTTCCAAAATGTCCGGCTATTTCTCCGAAATATCTTTGTGGTGGCTAATCCCGCTTGCGTTGCTTTGTGCAGGGCTTTCGTGGTTTTATTACAAAAAGGTCAGCGCCGGAAGGGAATGGTCGAAGTCGCAAACGCGTTTGCTGACCGGGCTTCGGGCATTGGGATTGTTCCTGTTGTGCTTGCTATTCATCGGTCTCGTCTGGGAATCGGTGGAGTACCGCAAGGAAAAACCGCTGTTCATTACGTTGGTCGACCAATCCGCGTCGATGAAAAACTACAGCGACAGCTCGAAAGTCAGCGCACGCATTACCGATTTCCAAAAACAGCTCGAAGAACGCTTTGCCGATCGGTTCGACCTGGTGACCCTATCCGTGGGTGAAAAAACACGCGCTTTCAATGGATTGCCGTTTACCGACAAGCAAACCGACCTTGCCGACGGCTTCGAATACATTCGCGAATTGTATTTCAACCGCAACATTGGTGGTATCGTACTGATCTCGGATGGAAATTTCAACCGCGGAACGCATCCGATGTACAGCGCCGAGCGCATCGAGCTCACACCTGTTTTTACGCTTGGAGTGGGCGATACGATCACGCGTCGCGACCAGGTTTTACGAAGTGTAAACACGAACGAAGTCGCTTTTCTGAACAACCAGTTTCCGGTAGAAGCGACCGTTGATTTTAACCGCATTCCTGTTGGTCCGGCGACTGTTTCGCTCATCCACCAGGGACGTACGATCGCTACGCAGACCATTCAATGCACCAATCCGGTGTTCGATCAGCAACAGGTAGTGTTTACCGTCGATGCGAAAGTGAAAGGCTTTCAGCGCTATACCGTTCAGGTCGAGCACAAAAATGGCGAGTTTACCTACGATAACAACCAGCAGTCGTGCTATATCGAAGTGGTCGACAACAAAAGTCTGATCCTGCTGCTTTCTTCGGCCCCGCATCCTGATCTGGCTGCCATTCGCGCCATTCTGGATGAAGATCAGCAAACGGCTGTTCAAACGGGCTTGACGAGTGACTATTCCCTGCCGAAAGAGCGTCCGAATCTCGTGGTTTGGTATGAAAACGGAACCAAGCCTAATGCGGAGCTGTTCCGTACGTTGAAAGAGCGCAAAATTCCCATCTGGCTGATTGTTGGTCCAACTACACCGGCCGCTGTGCTGCGTTCGTACGACATCGGGCTCGGCCTACCGAACGGTGCGCAGCAGGATGACGTTCAGGCTGCCGTTTCTTCCGGTTTCTCCGCCTTTTCGTTTACGAGCTCGTTTACCGACGCTTTGCAGTATTATCCGCCGCTCCGAACGAAATTCGGCAACTATTCGCTTCCGGGAAATGCCGAGATCATGCTGAATCAGCGCATAGGGAATATTTCGAAGAAAGATCCGCTGCTGTTCATCACACAGCGCAATGATACACGCATCGGTGTGTTGCTGGGCGAAGGCATCTGGCGCTGGAAGATGAAGGAATTCAGTCAGAAACATGCGATTGAAGGCTTCCGGGAATTCATTCAGAAAACTGTGCAATACCTTGTTGTTCGTCAGAACAGCGAACCGCTTCGTGTGACTTTGCCGAAGCGCTTTACCGTTGCGGAAGACGTGGAAGTGAAAGCCGAGTTCTATAACGAAGCGATGGAGCTGATTACGACGCCGGAGCTGGTACTCGATCTCACGGCCGGAAACGGAAAGAAAACGCGCCTGGATTTCTCGCCGCTGAGCAATTTCTATAAAGTCAACGCCGGACAGCTCGAGCCGGGAACGTATTCCTGGATCGTTACAGCGACGCACAATGGCAAAAAGTACCGTAAATCCGGCGATTTCGTGGTCGAAGATATTTCGATCGAGCAAGCCGATACGCGTGCCGATTTTTCCGTGCTGAACCAGCTGTCATCGCAATCGGATGGTTTGTTCCGTCCCCTGAGCCGTTCGAACGAGCTGCTGGAAGCTTTGAAATCACGCAGCGATATCGCGACCCTGCAATTCGCTGATTCCGGCTACACCGCCCTGATCGACTGGAAATGGATCTTTGTGTTCCTTATCCTGGTGCTCGGAACGGAATGGTTCCTGCGTCGCTGGTGGGGTAGTTATTGATCGTTTCACCTTTATCACCTCTAATCGCCCCATGAAACAGTTCCTTTTGACCGTTTTCGTCTCCCTTTCGCTGCCTGTTGGTGCGCAGGAAGATACGCTGCATGGTGATCATCACCACGATCACGACAGTGTTTACATGATCACTGAGAATCCGGTGAAGAACCGATTCTGGGGAAATTCTTTTCACGTTTCAGCAGCCTATATGTATTCCCGCAGCAACGAGCTCGATCTGAGCTTTGGCAGGACTTACGGGCGTTCCAGCTGTGGCGGTGCGGGTTGTGTTTTCAACATGGATTCCTGGGGACTCAGTTATGGCTACGTTTTCCGAAAAGGAGAAGAAGCACATATCGGCAAGGCGTTCTGGGAACAATGTCTGTTTTATTTTCCGCCGATTTCAGTAGGCTACCGCGCAGAATACCTGTACGATTTCAGCTCGGGAACGCATTACCTGCGGCCATCGCTGGGTTTTTCGTTCTTCGTCCTGGATATCTTTTACAGCTATTCCTTTCGACTCAACGGAACGGAAAATCTCTTCCAGCATGGCGTTTCTGTGCGCCTGAAGTTCTTTCCAGGCAGTAAAAAATGGGAAAAACACTATCCAAGCCGCTGCTAGCGATTACTCGAGCGTAATTCGCAATCGAATGTGCTGCCCTGACAGCTTAACTTAATACTGAATGCATTCTGAATTCTGCATTCTGCATTGAAATTCCAACCTTTTCAAAAAAACTCCATCCGTGATAAAATAAACGAAAAACCAGGGCGTTATAGGGGAAATGTTCTTTACAGCCTATGGTAAAAAAATACGCAACGGATTCGCAGCCGAAAGAGGGAAAAGTGATGGCCTCTCCATCGGCGGCGCTGGTTCAACACCTGCTGAACTACAGTAAGTCATTGGAACCAACAAAACTGAAACACCGAAAGGTACTGGTGAATTTAAATTGATAACAAGAAACCCTGATCCCGATAGTTATCGGGATCAGGGTTTTTTATTTGGTCTGATTTTCGGAAACAAAAAAGGCGCCAATCGACGCCTTTTTGAATATTGAAAGCTGGTTCTTACCAGATCTTCGCCACTTTTTTCGCTGAGTTGCGCATTTTGTCGCCTTCCTGAACATCGAATGCTGCAAAGAACTCAGGACAGTTCATCAGCGGTCCGTTCACGCGGTACATACCCGGTGAGTGTGAATCGTTGGCAATACGGTTTTTCAATTCAGCTTCGGTGTAGTTGATCTTCCAGAGCTGTGCATAAGCGATGAAGAAACGCTGTGCCGGTGTGAAGCCATCGCGGATCTCACCTTTTTTGAATTCGTCCGTACGTGTATACGCGTAGTAGGCGAGGGTGAGACCACCGAGGTCGGCAATGTTTTCACCCATTGTCAGATCCGGATTCACGCAATTTCCTTCGATCGGGCAGAAGCCTGAGAACGTTTCGCCCAGCATTTTGGTACGCTCTTCGAATAGCGTGCGGTCGTTTTCCGACCACCAGTTCGTAAAGCTTCCGTCGGCAGCGAATTTCGAGCCCATGTCGTCGAAACCGTGTGTGAATTCGTGTCCGATCACCATTCCAATACGACCGTAGTTCACCGCGTCTTCAGCGTTTACGTCGAAGAACGGCGGCTGCATGATCCCTGCAGGGAAAACGATCTCGTTGAGCAGCGGATGGTAGTAGGCATTCACCATGTGCGGCGGCATGCCCCATTCTTTTTTGTTCACCGGCTTGTAAAGCTTTGCGAGGTTTTCCTTCACGGCATAGCGGGCACAGTTGTNNAAGGTTGCCGACGTAATCGGTCGGGGAAATTTCAATCGAAGAGAAGTCTTTCCATTCTTCCGGGAAACCGAGCTTGCGGCCGATTGCGTGCAGCTTGCCCAGTGCGGCTTTCTTGGTGTCGGCCGACATCCATTCCAGGCCTTTGATGCGGTCTTCGAAGCTGGCCAGCAGGTTGTCGACCATTTCGTTTACGCGTTGTTGTGCTTCAGGTGAGAAGGAGTTCTCCACGAACGCTTTTCCGAGCAATTCACCCAGTGGTGAGCCGGTTAATTCGTCGATAGCGCGCTCGTTTACCGGTTTCATCTGCTTTTTACCACTGAGAACGCCCTGGTAGAAGTCGAAATTGGCTTTTACAGAACGCTCGTCGAGCGCTCCTGCGTAATGGTTGAGCGTTTTCCACGTCAGGTAAACGGTCCAGTCTTCCATTGGCAGCTCGCCAATGAGGTTGTTCACCTGGCGCAAATAAGCAGGCTGAGAAACGATGATCGTATCGAACGACTCGCAGCCGAGCTCTGTCAGGTAGCTTTCGAAATCGAAGCTTGGGAACAGCTTTTTCGCCTCTTTGAAGCTCATTTTGTTGTACTGGAGCTCCGGAATACGCAGCTGAGCCGGCGCCATCATGGAATCAGCGAGACGTTTCTCGAATTGCAGTACCATGTTCGCCTTGCTTTTCGAAGCATTTTCCGATTCGCCCATGATCTGGAAAATCGTGCTGATGTACTTCACATCAGCGTCGCGCTCTTTTTGCTTCGAATCCTGGAAGTAGTAATCGCGGTTCGGAAGTCCGAGTCCGCTCTGACCGATATAAACCGCATGTTTCTGTACCAGCTTCAGGTCCTGATCCACGCCGAAGCCGAACAGGGAATTGATCCCGTTTTTGTGCTGCTCGGCAACGATGCGCGAAATCTCTTCGCGGGAACGAATGCGGCCGATTTTTTCCAGGCGGATTTTCACCGGACGAATGCCCAATTGCTCACGCATTTTTTCATCGGCGAAAGCGGTGTAGTAATCGCCAAGCAGCTGAGCCTGCGATCCTTTTCCTTTTTCAGCGCTTTCGATCTGCGCCCGCTCGAGGATGGCTGTCAGCATCAGCTTGTTCGCCTTGTCGAGCTCGTTGAAGCTTCCCCAGCGCGATTCCGCGTCCGGAACGGGATTGTTCTTGCACCAGGTTCCATTCGAGAACTGGAAGAAATCTTCCTGCGGACGAATGTCTTTGTTCATGTAAGCGAGGCTCACGGTCGTTTTGGTAGCAGTTCCTTTATCGTCGTGGGACTGTACGGTTCCGCCGCCGGCCGGTGTTCCCGGTTTCGGAGTACAGGCTGTTGCAATAAGCGCTCCTGCGGCGATGAAATAAGGTATTTTCATAATTTATTGAGGAGTTAAGAGCATTTCGACATGCGGAATATCGTCTTCCAGGTATTCTTTGCCGGTGGAAACGAAGCCCGTTTTGTTGTAAAAGGATTCGAGGTGTTTCTGAGCGGAAATGCGGATCGGGCTCAGACCGAATTCTTCGTGGGCGAATTTGATGCAGCGCTCCATGAGCTCGATACCGATTCCCGTACCGCGAAATTCGTTGTTCAGCACCACGCGTCCGATAGCGGCTTCGTCGTAAACCAGTCCCGGAGGAATGATACGCGCCGTCGCGATCACATCGCCTTTTCCGTCGCGGAGCAGGAGATGGTAGCACTTTTTGTCTTTGCCGTCGAGATCGAGGTAGGTGCAATTCTGCTCCACCACAAAGGCCTTGAGTCGCAGCGCAATGATGTCGTGAAACTCGTTCAGGTTAAGTTCCTTGTAAGGTTTAAATTGCCAGTCTAAATGCATGCTTTCTTCTATAATTATCAAATGTAAAATGTAAAATTGAAAAGTCGGTCGCGGCGTTGGATTCTTTTCAATTTTCATTTTTTTCGTCTCACGTCTGAATCACGCCGACATTGTATGCTTTTTCTGCTTTTTTATGGCTTGCCATCGCAATTCCGAGTGAAATGAAATCGCGTGTTTTGGCAGGATCGATGATCGCATCCAGCCACAGACGCGAAGCCGCATAATAAGGCGAGATCTGCTCGTCGTAGCGCGCTTTGATCGTATCGAAGAGCTC